>DASYCR010000426.1:0-4267 GCA_036500095.1 Polyangiaceae bacterium | reverse complement strand
CAGGAGCCGCTCGGACGGCCCGTGTTCATCAAGGCGCTCGGTTCGAGCATCTTGCCGTCATCGCCCTTCGCCGCGTCGCTCGAGCGCGAGGCACGCCTGCTGGCGGAACTCAAGCACGAGCATATCCTGGGCGTGTACGATTTCGTGCGCAAGGACGAGCGTATGTGGCTCGTGCTCGAATACGTGGACGGGCCGACGCTCGACCTCTTGCTGTCGAAGGCCGGGCAGCTGCCGCAGCAGGTGGCGTGCGCGATCGCGCTGCAGCTCGCGCGCGCGCTCGATCACGCCCACCAGCGCGGCGTCGTGCACCGCGACGTGCAGCCGAAGAACATCCTGCTCGGCAAGGACGGCCAGCTGAAGCTCGGCAATTTCGCGGTCGCCTTCGACGAGCGCATGCCCACAGCGCCCGAGCTGCTCGAGGGCAGCGACGGCTACGGCGGCCCCGCGTACATGTCGCCCGAGCAGATCCTCGGGGAGCGCGCCGACGCGCGAACCGACGTATTTTCCCTGGGCGTGGTGCTGTACGAAATGCTGTGCGGAGAGCGACCCTTCGACGGCCCGGACGACCGCAGCACGTCCCTGCGGATTCGTCGCGATCCGATCCCGCCCCTCGCGCGCAAAGCCCCCACCTTGAGCCCGTCGCTCGAACGACTCACGCAGCGTTGCCTGGAAAAGATGCCGAGCGATCGCTTCGATTCGAGCGGCGAGCTCTGTGCAGCGCTCGAAGCCGCGGCCCGCGAGCTCGGTTCAGAAGCGCCCAACGAAGCGGTGCGCGCTGTCCTATCGCGCGCGGGCCTCTCCAGCGCGCCGGCCGCGAAGAGCGTGCCGACAGCCCGCCAGCAGCTCAAGTTCCGCCTAGCTCCTACCCTAGGCGGGCTTGCGCTGTGTTCACTCTTGATAGCCGGGGGAGGCACCGTGATTCAGAGCGGGGCGGCAAAACGAGAAGGGGAAGCCAGCGCGAGTCGCGCCGGCCACAAACTCGAGCTACTGCCGGCGCGGCGCGCGTACTTGAGGGTCGTCGCTCACCCGTGGGCGCACGTCGTGGTGGACGGGCAAGAAGTGGAAACGACGCCGTTCGCTCGGCCCATCCCGCTCAGCGCTGGGAGCCATTTTGTGCGGCTCGACCACCCGAATGCCCCGAGTGAGCGGCGCACTATCGACCTGACACCTGGGGAGACCCTACTGCTCGAAGTGACCCTCAAAGTGAGCAACGCCGCCGCGCCGAGTGCGAGCGCCGGCTCGAGCGACGCGGGCCCAGCCCAAGACAACACGCCGTAGCCCCGGTAAGAGTGGGCGGAGGCAGGGCTGAACGAAGAGCGTGTAGGTGTGTGTGCGTAGTCTCTGTCGCAAATCTAGAGCCTGCGAGCCTCCTTTCCGCACGAGTGAGAGTGGTCGAGCCCTTAAGTATACGTTAGTGTTTCGTATGTCGTGGACTCGAGCGTTCGAGCCTCGATGCGGTCACAGCAAGGCCGCTTCATCTCATGCACGCAGAACTTAAGTCGGGCTCGATGCTTGGCCGGTATGAGCTGCTCACGCGGCTCGGACGCGGCGGCATGGCGAGCGTGTGGGTCGCTCGCGAGCGGGCCCCGAGCGGCAAGCAGCGCCTGGTAGCCGTCAAAGCGATGCTGCCGGAGCTCGCTCGCCAAACCGACTTCCGCGCGATGTTCCTGGAGGAAGGGCAGATCGTACGCAGCATCGATCACCCACACGTGGTCAAGGTGCACGAAGTCTCCGAAGACCGCGGCGTGCTGTACATGGCGATGGAGTGGGTCGAAGGCGATTCACTGCGCACCGTGATCAAGGAAGCCAAACGCCGACGCGCGATCCCGGCCGAGATGGCGGTGAAAATCATCGCCGACACGGCCGCCGGCCTGCACGCTGCGCACGAGCTCCGAGGCTGGGACGGTGAGCTCCGAAATATCGTTCACTGTGACGTTTCGCCGCACAACATCTTGGTCGGCTTGGACGGGCAGGCAAAGCTCGTCGATTTTGGTGTCGCCAACGCCGCCGCGCACAGCGATATCGGCGCTGAAGATCGGATCAAGGGCAAATTTGGCTACATGTCGCCGGAGCAGGCGGCCGCGCTGAAGATCGACCGACGCAGCGACGTGTTCGCGCTCGGCATCGTCTTGTTCGAACTCACTACGGGCGAGCGCCTCTTCCGCGGCGAGAATTCGGCGCACACCCTGGAGCTCGTCAAGCGCGGCAAGATCCCGCTGCCGACCGAGATCCACGCGAAGTACTCGCCCGGGCTCGAGCGGATCGTAATGCGCGCACTCGATCGCGACATCTCGAGGCGTTTTCAAACCGCAGCCGAGTTTCAAGAAGCGCTCGAGCGCTATCTGAAAGAGGAGCGCATCCTGGTACCGCCCGCTGGGGTCGGCCAGCTCGTGCGGCGAGTGCTCGGACAGCGCATCGAGCTCCAACGCCAGTCGTTGCGTGAAGCGCTCACCGCGGCGGACGGCACCTTGCAAGGCGGGCTCATCCCCGACCAATCCGCCGCGCCGGATCGTTCACACCCGAGCTACAGCGGGAGCGGGCAGTTCTCGTCTCCACTCTCGGACCCGCCGAGCAGCAGCTCGCATTTCAGCCACTCGCGCTCGGGAACGCCGAGCGCGCACGCACTTCCACCGCGGCCGCACAAGGCAGGGTTCGCGCCGCTGTTCGCCGCGCTGGGCGGCTTACTCGCGGCTGGCACGGCCCTGTTCTGGGCGACTCATCGCCCGCCCCCAACGCCGCTTTTGACTACGCAATTGCCGGGAGCGACCGCCGCAGCAGCACCCTCGGTCGCTGGCGCGGCGGCCCCCGGCAACGACCCATCAGGCGTGAGCGTCGACAGCCTCGCGACCGCTGGAGTGAACGCGCCCGGCACGCCGCCCCGTGCAGCGGCACCCGCCGCGGGTCGCAAAGGCTCGCGCCCCGAACGTGTCTCGCTGAAAGACGACCCAACGCCGCCCAAGCCCGACCCGGTCGAACCGGAAAAAGTCGAACTTGCCGCGGATCCTCCCCCCGCGCCGAAAGCGCCCGAGCCGGTGGACAAACCGCTACCGCCACCGGATCAGCGCGCGCCGCTGAATCGCGGCGCGGCCGTGGCAGCGCTCGGCTCGGCCGCGTCCGCAGCGGGCAGCTGCAAGCGGCCGGATGGTCCGTCTGGTTCCGGCACGGCCACCGTCACTTTCTCTCCGGACGGGCCAGTCTCCTCTGTTCGGCTCTCGGCCCCCTTCGCCGGCACGGCGGTCGGCAACTGCGTGATTGGCGTCTTCCGCAATGCGCACGTCGCACCGTTCAGCGGCAGCTCGATCACGTTGCCCAAGGGCTTTACGGTTCCGGATTAGAGAGGGCGAGCGCGCGACGCGCCGCGTGTTTGTTCGAGTTGGGGTGGAGCTAGCGCCGCCAGCGCACGCGCTCGTCGTCGAACTGCCGCGCCAAACGGCGTTGCTCTTGCACGAACGCGCCGTATTGCCGGGGCACGCGCGAGTCCGAGAGAAACGCGTGCAAGACGTGGAGCGTCGCTTCCGCGTCGTCCGCGGCGCGATGCGCGTTCTCGAGTTTGATGCCAAGGCGTTCGACGACGTCGCCGAGTGAACGGCTCTTTTCGAGCTTCTGCAGCTCGCGCGCCCACACCAACGGATCGATCCATTCAATACCTTTGCGAAACGCCGCGGGCAGCGGCTGGCTGAAGCCTTCCACGCGTCCGATCTCGGCGCTGAGCACGGTGCGATCGTATTCGGCGTTGTACGCGACCGGTACGTGCCCGGCCGTCATCAGGCACAGCTCGCCGAGGATCTGCGCGAAGGCTGGGGCATCCTTCACGTGTTCGTCGCCGATGCCGTGCACCTCGAAGGCTTCCTGCGGGATCGGTCGGCCAGGATTTACCAGCCAGCTCTTGCGCTCCACCACGGCGCCGTCACGCCAGACCACGCAAGCAACCTCCACGACGCGATCGACGTTCGGGTCGCGCCCGGTCGTCTCCGTGTCGATGGCCACCAGGGAGATACCGGCGATGGCGGCGTCCGATGCCAGACCGTCGACGAGCCCCGCGGCGACGACGCGCAATAGGTGCGCGATGCCTGGATAGTGGCGCCCAGTGGGGAAGCAGCCGACGTCCAGCGTCGCGCCTCTCAAGGCGCGCTGCTCTTCGGCTTGGCTGACGCGATCGATTTGGCCGCGGAACTCGCGGCGCTCGGCGCAGACGCCGCGGGAGGCGCGCTCGAAGCCGCCACGGGCGGAGCCGCCACCTTGGCGGGCAGCGTGCCGCCGTTCAACT
>DASYCR010000425.1:0-2353 GCA_036500095.1 Polyangiaceae bacterium | reverse complement strand
CTGAGTGTGGAACGCCCGCGCTTCGTGACCATCAAAATACCAGGGTCTGCGGCTAGGAACGCTGAAGTGAGCAGGCGTGCGTGCTACGCTTTCGCACAAGCTCGTGAGCTCACGCCGTTCTGTCGATTGGTCCGTGCTTCTGGGCTCGCGCGCGCCGGTGCCGGTGTTGCTGCGGAGCTCGGCCGGCGGCGAGCTCGGCGCGCTGTTCTCCGCGTTCGACACGCTCTTGACGGTCGACCAGACCGACGCGTTGCTGCGGCGCGCGTGCGAGGCGGCGCGCTCGCACATCGGGCTCGATCGCGTGGGCATGTTCTTGTTGGACGACAGCGCGCAGCGCTTGCTCGGCACGTGGGGCACGAACCTGCAGGGCGAGCTGGTCGACGAGCACCACGTGATGTTCGATTGGAGTGAGACCGCGCTCAACGTGTTTCAGCGCGCGGAGCTCGAGGGGCAGCCCTTCACCGTGCTCGACAATTGCCCGATCGTCGTGCAGGAAAAAAGGGCGTCGCAAGTCGTCGGTCGCGGTTGGCTCGCGTGCACGCCGATTCGTTCGTCACGCAGTCGCATCGGCATTATGTTCAATGATGTCGGGCTCAAGGCCACGCCCGTGGACGAAGCAAAGCAAGCGCGGGCCGCGATCCTCTGCTCGCTGCTCGGCAGCATGATCGAGCTGGCGTGCGCGCCCGCGAGTCGCGCGCATGCTCCGCGCGGGCAGGGCAGGCATCCGCATGTGCGCAAAGCCGTCGCGCTAGTAGCGAGCGACCCTGCGCTCGCTGGCAGGCAGCTCGCCGCCTCGTTGGACATCAGCCCGAGTCACCTGGCGCGCTTGTTCAAGTCGGAGCTCGGGATGTCGCTGGTCGAATATCGCAATCGGCTCCGGCTCGAGCGCTTCCGAGGGCTGGTGGATGCCGGTGAGGACAACCTGCTGTCAGCGGCGCGCGCCGCTGGGTTTGGCAGCTATGCGCAATTTCATCGCGTATTTCGCTCGATTTACGGCGCGGCGCCGCGCGCCTACCTGCACGCGCGCTGATCGCCGCGCGTTCGGCGAAGCTCTCATTATTGTGCGCACGCTCTCATTTGTTGCGCCAGATGTGGTCAATGTGCACGCGGGCGTTGAGCGCAGAACGATCCAGACTAGAGTCGAAATAATCGAATGACGACCGAGATTCTGCTTCCGGCTCTGCGTCGGGGTTTGCTTTTTGCCTCGACCACGCTCGCGCTCGCTTGCAGCAGTAGCTCGCAGAGTGGCGCAAATTCTCCGCCCGGCGGCGCGGCCGGCGCGCAGGTCGGCGCGAGTGCTGGCAGCAGCGCGGCCGGCGCGAACGCAAGTGGCGGCGCGAATGCGAGTGGCGGCGCGAACGCGAGTGGCGCTGGCGGCACGAACAGCAGCAGCGGCGGCATGAGCACGGGCGGCGGCAGTGCTGGCTCCTCCGGCGGCGCTGCCGCGGCGGGCGTCCGCTGGATCGGGCGAGTCGACGCCAGTAACCCTGCGGCGGTAAAGCTCGCCTGGTCCGGAACCGGCTTCGTCGCGACCGTGAACGGCAGCAAGATCTCAGTGAGCTTGCAGTCGGAGTCGAGCGCGGCGTTTTTCCAGCCGGTCATCGACGGCACGCCCGGGCAGCGCTTTCAAGTGGCGACCGGCGCCGCGCAGACCGTCGTCCTTGGCGACAACCTCGCCAGCGGTGATCACCGCGTCGAGCTCTATCGCGACACCGAGGGCATGTACGGTGACAGTGTTTTTCTGGGTTTCGTCGACGGCAAAGTGGGCGCACCGCCCGCGGCTCCCGGGCGCCTCATCGAGATCATCGGTGATTCGATCAGCGCGGGCTACGGCAACCTCGGCGTCGAGGTGCACCCGCCGTGGGACAACACCTGCACCTTCTCGCTCGATACGGAGGCCGCCTATCAGGCGTACAGCTGGCAGCTCGCGCGCTCGTTGAAGGCCGATGTGAGCATCATCGCGCGCTCGGGTTGGGGCATTTATCGCGACGCTTCCGGGTCCACGAGCGGCGTGCTCTCGTCGGTGTACGCGAACACGCTGGGCGTGCAGGCGGCCCCCGCGTGGAGCTTTGCCCAGCAGCCGGATGCCGTGCTGATCAACCTGGGAACGAACGACAGCGCCAGCCCCATGGGCGACCCGGGCCAACCCTATGAGGCTGCTTATGTGGCGTTCTTGGGCACCGTGCGCACGCACTATCCCAATGCTTGGATTTTCCTGACGATCGGACCCATGACGAGTGATCCGCTGTTGACGGCGATGCAAATGCACTTGGCTAACGTGATCACTACGTTTGCCGACGCGAAAGTCGTCAAGGTCGACCTCCCGACGCAGGATGCGACCTCGACCGGCTGC
>DASYCR010000424.1:0-15837 GCA_036500095.1 Polyangiaceae bacterium | reverse complement strand
AGCTTGGTCAAAATCGTGCGATCGTTTGGGCGTTCGCTGAGCGCGAGCAGGTAGCTCTTGCCGGCGTAGTCCGGGTCGTCGAGCTTCTGCACGGCCATGTCGCCCATCTCGAGCAGGATCTCGACCTTGCGATCACCGAGTGAGAGCGACAGCTCGCGGTAGAGCACGTCCATCGCCTTACGAGGCTGGCCCTCGTCGACGAAGAGCTTGGCCAGGATTTTGAGGGCTTCGCTCGCGTCCGGATCCAGATCGAGGGCGCGGTTGAGCGCCGCTTGCGCTTCCTCGCCGCGCTTCAACGCGGCCAGTGCGCCGCCCAGGCGCAGCTCCGCCTGCGCTTCTTGCAGCGGCAAAAGGCCCGCACGGAGCTCATCCGTGAGCAGCTGCTCACAGAGCCACAAAGTTTGCTCGGGGCTGCCGTGCTCACCGGCGACGTCGACCAAGCGCAGGAGCGACCTCGCGTCGCCCGCGAAGCGATTCATCAGGTTGCCGATGGCGCCGATCGCCTTGTCCGTGGAGCCGCCGCGCGCGAGCGCGTCGATGTACGCAAACGCGACATCACGTGCGTCCTCGTCGTCGCTCGCGCCGCCTTGCGTGACCACGGCTTCCAGCCGCTTGGCGGCCTCCACGTAGCGCTTCTCCGAATAAGCGATTTGGCCGAGCACGCGCAACCCGTCGACGTTGGCCGCGTCGAGGTGTAGTGCGAGCTGCGCCGTCGCCGAGGCGCGCGCCGGGTCGTCCAGGTGCTTGTAACAGATCAGCGCCATCTGCCCGGCCAGCTCCGCGCGGGAGCGCTCGGCTTTGGTCTCCGAGATCTGCTCCTCCAAGAGCTCGACGGCGGCCGCGTGATTGCCGGTCGCGACGTACTTTTCGACCAAGCGGCGCTGCGCGGCGGGGTCGTCCGGCGTGAGCTCGGCCGCGAGCTTGTAGCGTCGCAGAGCGCCCGCCAAGTCGCCGCGTTTTTCGAACACCTGCGCGGCGCGCACCTCGAGCTCGGCTTTGGCTTCGGGCGAGCTGGCGTTCGCGCTGAGCTCTTCGATCGCGGCCAGCGCGCTCTCGGCGTCGCCGACGACCGTACGCAACGTGGCGAGCGCGTCGAGCGCGCCCGAGTGACCCGGTGACAGTTCGAGCACGGCTTCATAGGCCGCGATCGCGCGATCGGTGATCTTCAAATTTTCGGCCAGCACGCGACCGAGCAAGAGGCCGGCCTCGATGCGGCGCTCGACCGTGCCGTTCTCGGCTTGTTGGCCGTAGAGCTTGGCCAAGGCCGAGTAATTTTCTAGGGCGCGGTAGTGCCTCGCGAGCTCGCGCCCGGCGTCGAGATGCCCGGAGTCGAGCTCGAGAATCGCTTCCAGCGCGGCGGCGGCCTTTTCGTGGTCGAGGTACTCCTCGTCGTAAATGCCCGCGATGCGCTCATAGAGAGCAATCTTCTGGCGAGCGGTCACGCCCAGATCCACCTGCATACGCAAGACCTCGAGCAGCTCGCGGTAACGCCCAGCGCGCGTGAGCACGCGATCCAGCCCGCGCAGCGCGTCGACCCAGCGCGAGTTCTCGGTCAGCACCTGGCGGTAGATCTTTTCCGCCATGTCCAGGCGATCCAAATCGACCTCGTAACCCTCGGCGACCTCGCACAGCAGGACCCAGCGATCGTCACCCTTGAGGGTGTTGGCGCGTTTTTCCCGCACGGAGACGGCCTCGGCGTTGTCGCCCGCGGCCTCCAAGAGCTTGATCAAACCCTCGGCGGCTCGCGCGTGCCCGGGATCCTCGTCGAGCACGCCGCGGAAGATCTCGCGCGCCGCGTCCGCGCTGCTCAGCCTGGACACGAGCACGTCCGCCGCTTCCACGCGCAGATCGCGCGAGACGTTGGGCGCCGCGACGTCCGCGCGCTTGAGCAGTGTTTGCCCGAATTCGGCCCATTGTTGCGCTTTTTTGTAGATGCTCGCCAGCGCCGCCAGCGCGCGATCGTGGTTCGGCTCGGCAGCGACCAGCTGCGTGAGCCAGGGCAGCGCCAAATCCGGGCGCGCCACTTTTTCCGCGTACCAGCGACCCATGTGGAACAAGAGCGCGTGCTTGTCCGCCGCGCCGACGTCTTTTTCCACGGCCTCCAGCGTGCGGCCTAGCACGTCTTCCCAGGCCTGATAGCGCGTGCCGGCGAGCCGCTCGATCGAAAGCGAGTATTGTTCGCTTTGTGGGTCCTCGCAAAAGGCCTGCGCGTAGGCGAGCAGCGCTTGGTCCTTGTCCTTGAGTTCGTTTTCGTAGAGCGCGCCGATCTCGGACCAGTGCTCCGCTCGCTCGCTCGAGCTCTCGCTGCTCTCGCTCTGTTCGAGCAGAGCTTCGATCAGTTCTTCGTACTTGCCGAGCGTCTTTTTGATGCGCGTGAGCGCCTGCGACGCAGCGCGATCGCTCGGGTCGAGCTTGACGAGTCCGCTGTAGACCTGCTCGGCGGTGTCGTGGTCGGACGCGGTCTCGTACAAACGCGCCGCGCGCGCGAGATGCTTTTTCATGGCGTGCGCCAGCGCGGGCTCGTGGTGCCCGTGCAGTGAGCGCGCGACCTCGAAGAAGCCGTCGGCGAGCTTCTTCGGATCCGCGCCGAGGTCGACGCTGCCCTCGAGCTGGGCGGCGGCGTTTTCGTCCGTCGGGTTCTGCGTGAGGGCCGCAAAGAACTCGGGCATGCGCTCTTCGGTGACCCAAGTGGGCGGGCGCGTGGACGCGCGCCACAAGCGGCGCAAGCCCTCCATCGCTTCGTTCGCGTCGCTCGGCCGCGCGTCGCGCTGCTTGTCGAGCAAGCTGCGCACGAAGGTTTCGACCGGCGCGGTGGCGCCGTTGCCCGCCGCCACGAACGAGAGCGGCTCGGCATTTTGCGTCAAATGTCCGAGCAGCGCCTCCACCGCGTGCGTGCCGCCGAACGGCGCTTTGCCGCTCACCAGCTGGTAGATGAGCACGCCGAGCGCATACACGTCCGCGCGCGGATCGGGCTCTTCCCCGCGCAGTTGCTCGGGGGAGCTCGCGGCCAGCCAGTGCGGAATGCCCACGGTTTGGCTGCTGCCGACGGCGCTGCGCAGGCGATGCGAGCCGGCGTCGAGCAAGACGACGTGCGGCGCCGCGGGCGTCGGATCGACGACCAGTACGTTGCCGAGGTGGAGCGAGCCATGCACCAGCCGCGCTTCGTGCAGCGCGCCGAGCGCTTCGCCGATCGCCCACAAGAACGGCAGCACCTCGTTGAAGTGGCGCGCGCCCTTTTTCTCGAGCATCGCCGCGAGCGTCTCGCCCTCGAGCGCGAGCTGCGCGGTGCCAAAGTGGCCACCGTTGCCGTTCGCGTCGAGCACGCTGAGCTCGGTCGGCAACCCCTTGTGCTCGACCTGGGACGCGAGCCGCGTGTGCGTTAGGTAGCGCTGGACTTCGGAGCGGCGCGCGGCCACCCGCGGATGCACGATCTTCAGTCGGTATTCCTGGCCGCCCTGGCGCGCCGTATAGATCGAAGCCCAAGGGCCGACCGCGATTTGGGCGGTGATCAGGTAGTCGCCCACCGCGTCGCCGCCCGCGAGCTCCACCGGGCGAATGCGCTCCTTGTGCAGCGCCTCGAGCGGCCCCGTGAGCCCGCGCGGCTCGAGCGCGATCGCGTCGAGCAGCGCGTCGACGGCGTCGATCGCGATCACTTTCTCGGCGAGCGCGCGCGCGAACGACGCGCGCGTGGGATCGCCCTGGGCGAGCTCGCTCGGCGCGAAGCCGAGGGCGTCCATGCTCAAACGAGTTAAATCAGGCAGCTCGAACAAACGCTCGAGTTCGGCAGAAAGCGTCTCAATCAACATGGCTTGTTTCTTTGGAACCTTTGCGAGCGACTCTACTTGGCGCGCACTTGCGCCACCAACCGCGACCTAAGGCGACGGCTGATTCGAGGTCCCGCGAGCCTCACAAAATGCGCTGTAGCGACAAAGTTGCAACGAAATCGGGAAGATCAGGCCGCGTTCGCCTTGGCGACTTCCGTGCGCGCGAACTTCTCGAGCTTGCGCGCGTCGGCGTAGAACGTGCGGATGCCCTCGGAGAGCTTCTCGACCGCCATCTGATCTTCGTTGTGCATGAAGCGGTAGGTCTTCTCGTCGAGGTGGATCTTCGGGATGTCCATCGCGGCGGCCTTGGCCGGATCGAGCTTGCGCTCGAGCTCCTCGTTCTTACCCTCGAGCTCCTTGATCAGTTCGGGGCTGATGGTGAGCAGATCGCAGCCGCACAGGTCGATGATTTGATCCGCTTTGCGGAAGCTCGCGCCCATGACCTGCGTCTTGTAGCCGTGCTTTTTGTAATAGTTGTAGATGCGGTCCACGCTCTGCACGCCCGGATCTTCCGCGCGCGGGATGTCCGAGACGCCCTTCGCCTTCTTGTACCAGTCGTAAATGCGGCCCACGAACGGCGAGATCAGCGTGACCTTGGCCTCGGCGCAGGCCACGGCCTGGGCAAAGCTGAAGAGCAGCGTGAGGTTCGTGTGGATGTTCTCTTTCTCGAGCTGCTCGGCGGCGCAAATGCCTTCCCAGGTCGAGCTCACCTTGATCAACACGCGCTCGCGATCGACGCCGGCTTTTTCGTACATGGCGATCAGCTCGCGAGCCTTCTCGATGCTCGCCTGCGTGTCGAAGCTGATGGCGGCGTCTACCTCGGTGGAGACGCGGCCCGGGATCACCTTCAGGATCTCGCAGCCAAAGCTGACGAACAGCTTGTCCATGAACAGCGCCGTTTGCTTCTTTTCGTCGCCGTCGTCCTTGGTCACCTCGCGCAGCGCCTTCTCCACCAAATGCCGGTATTGCGGCAACTGCGCGGACTTGAAGAGCAGCGACGGATTGGTCGTCGCATCGTGCGGCTTCGCCTTGGCGATCGCTTCCACGTCGCCCGTGTCGGCGACTACCACGGTGTACTTCTTCAGCGAATCGAGGGCGCTCATCAGGATCCTCCAGGGCGACTGCCGCGCGGCACGCACGGCGACGATGCGATCAGCTTCCCCCCTCTCCAAGCCGTCCGCAACCGGGCGCGCGCACCATTATTTGTGACACCTTTTCAGTGGACCGAGCATCGCCTCGAAGCCGAGCCACATCGCGGAAAAGACCAGGGTATTTCGCAGTGCACGCTTTGCCGATTGGCTCGGCCCACAGTCCGAGACGGTCGAAGCGATTCGAGTCGTAGGTCGGCCTGAGCAGTCAATAGCTGCAAATGCAAGTCGGAGGATTGGCCAGACCACCGTAAGACAAATAGCCGTGCTCCGTGCAGCAGATCCCACATGCGTTGAAGTCGCCGGTTGGGCTCGCACACAGGGTGCTGCTGCCCTCGCAATAGCAGGTCGTCTTGCTCGAGCTCCCTTCGGCGAAACCGGCGTTCTCGCAGCAAGCCTCGCAGACTGGTTGCGAGGTGTTTTGAGCGGCGCAAACCGCGCCGTCGCCGGGCACTGGGTTGCCGCAGACGCAAGCGTCGTTCAACGGACCAAAGCCTCCGAATTTCAAGCCATAGCAGCAGTTTTCGCACGCCATGCGTTGCGTGTCCGCGTCCGGGCCGTTCTGATCGTACGCGACGCTGGCGCACACGGTGGCGTCGAGATTCGACGGGAGCCCCGCCGTCCCGGCTGCGCCTGCGCTCGACGAACCGGCGCTGCCGGCGTTGGACGAACCGGCGCTGCCGGCATGCGACGAGCCGGCGTTGCCACCCGAGTTTGCCAAGCCGCCGTTGCCCGAGTTTGCCAAGCCGCCGTTGCCCGAGTTTCCCGAGCCACTCTGGCCCGATCCACTCGCGCCCGCATTCGATGAACCACCGGCCAGCGACGACGCCCCGGCGCTCCCAGCGCTCAGCCCCGGGCCGCTCGATTGGCTCGAGGAGCTACCGCACGCCGACGATTGAGCGCTGGCGAAGATGAAGCCAAGCAGACACAGCCCATTT
Organism: Polyangiaceae bacterium; assembly: GCA_036500095.1. GTDB lineage: Bacteria > Myxococcota_A > Polyangia > Polyangiales > Polyangiaceae > PMG-095. Next base: position 9,927 of record DASYCR010000424.1, on the reverse strand, counting down.
CTCATCGGACGCCTCCGGGCCAACACTATACATGAATGCGAACGCTCGGCAGCAGCCCACACCTGTCTAAGGCCTGCTGTTTGGCGGCGGCGCAATCGAACGAGGGGCGCCGGGTGGCGGCACGTAGACGCCCCAGATGTCGCGCGCGTAGCTCGAGATGGTGCGGTCGCTCGAGAAGGTGCCCATGTGGGCCACGTTGAGGATCGCGCGGCGCGTCCAGCCGGCTTGGTCGTGGTAAGCGGCCTCCACGCTGCGCTGGCAGTGCACGTAGCTCAAGAAATCTGCGAGCACCATGTACGGATCGCCGCCGTATAAGAGCGAGTCGACGACCGGTTTGAAGCGGCCGGGCTCGTCCGGTGAGAACATGCCGCTCGAGACCGCGTCGAGCGCGCCGCGCAAGAGGGGTTCGGCGTAGTAGAGCTGTTGTGGGTCGTAGCCGGTTTCGCGCGATGAGGCGACCTGCTCGGCGGTCAGACCGAACAAGAACATGTTCGCCTCGCCCACGGCGTCTTTGATTTCGATGTTGGCGCCGTCGAGAGTGCCCACGGTGAGCGCGCCGTTCATGGCGAACTTCATGTTGCCGGTGCCGGACGCCTCCGTGCCGGCGGTCGAGATCTGCTCGGACACGTCGCTGGCCGGGATGATCACCTCGGCCAACGAAACACTGTAATTGGGCACGAAGAGCACGCGCAGGTGCTGGCGCACGTTCACGTCCGCGTTGATGGCGGCCGCCACCGAGTTTATCAGGTGGATGATGCGCTTGGCCATGTCGTAGCCGGGCGCCGCCTTGCCGGCGAACAGGAACGTGCGCGGCGTGACGTCGAAGGGCGCCTTCGTGCGATAGCTCAAGTAGAGCGACACGATGTGCAGCACGTTCAAGAGCTGGCGTTTGTACTCGTGAATGCGCTTGACCTGCGCGTCGATCAGGTGCGTCGGATCGAGCTCGATCTGATAGCGGCGCCGCAGCGCGCTGGCCAGGCGTTCCTTGTTGCCCTGCTTGATCACCTGCCACTCGGTTTGAAACTCCGGATCCGACGCGAACGGCGCGAGCCGCTCGAGTTGATCGAGGTTGGTCTCCCAACCGATGCCGATGCGGTTGGTGATCAGCGCCGCGAGCTTTGGATTGCATTTGAGCAGCCAGCGGCGCGGCGTCACGCCGTTGGTCTGGTTGCAGAATTTCGCTCCTTCCAGCTCGTAGAAGTCGTGGAAGAGGTGCTCGCGCAAGAGGTGCGAGTGGAGCGCGGAGACGCCGTTCACGCGCGTGCTGCCGATCACGGCCAGGTTCGCCATGCGCACGCGTTTTTCTCCACCCTCTTCGATGATCGACATGCGGCGCAGGCGCTCGTCGTCGCCTGGGAAGCGCTTCTTCGCGTCCTGCAGGAATGCCGCATTGATTTCGTAGATGATCTGCAAATGGCGCGGCAGCACGCGCTCCATCAGCCACACCGGCCAGCGTTCGAGCGCCTCCGGCAAGATGGTGTGATTGGTGTACGCGCAGCAGCGCTTGACCAGCGACCAGGCGTGGTCCCACGGCATCGCGTGCACGTCCACGAGCAGGCGCATCAGCTCGGCGACGGCCAGCGCGGGATGCGTGTCGTTCATCTGGAAGATGGCCTGCTCGTGCAGGTTGTACAGATCCGCGTGGTAGCGCACGTGGCGTCCGAGCACGTCCTGCAGCGTCGCCGAGACCAGGAAGTACTCCTGCTTCAGCCGCAGCTCTTTGCCCGCGGGCTGCTGATCGTTCGGGTACAAGACGCGCGAGATGTTCTCGGTCGAGCTCTTTTCCTCGACGGATTTGATGTAGTCCCCGCGGTTGAACCAAGTGATGTCGAAATCCCGCGTGGCCTTGGCGGACCACAGCCGGAGCGTATTTACGACCAGATTTTTGTAGCCGGGCACGGGGATGTCGTAGGCCATCGCTTGCACGTCTTGCGTGTCGACCCACTCGTGCACCAGGCGCCCCGAGCTGCCGGTGTATTGGATCACGCGGCCGCCGAAGGCGACTTTGTACATGCGCTCCGGCCGCGCGATCTCCCAGGGGCTACCGTACTGCAGCCATTGGTCGGGTGACTCTTGCTGCATGCCGCCGACGATGTCTTGTCGGAAGATGCCGTAGTCGTAGCGCAAGCCGTAGCCCATGCCGGCGATGCCGAGCGTCGCCATCGAATCCAAGAAACAAGCCGCGAGCCGGCCGAGGCCGCCGTTGCCGAGACCCGCGTCGGGCTCTTGTTCGAGCACCTGCTCGAGGTCGATCCCGAGGCTGGCGAGCGCCTCGCGCGTTTCCTCGAGTACGCCGAGATTCACCAGGCCGTCTTCCAACAGGCGGCCGAGCAAGTATTCCATCGACAAGTAGTAGACGATCTTCGGCTGCTGACGTTCGCGGCGATGCCAGGTACGCGTCCAGCGATCGAACATGCGATCGCGCGCGAGCCGCGCCGTGCTCACGAAGTGATCGAGCCGCGTCGCCGCATTCGGGTGCTTGCCCTGAGTGTGCTGAACGTGATTGACGAAGCTGTTTCGAATCGACTGGGCGTCGAGCGAGAGCTCATCGACCGGGATGTTGTATTTCGCGGAATTGGACACGATGGGCCGCGTGATACCACGGTGCCGAGCGCGAGCGAAGCGGCCGCTGCAACGCTTTCCGGCATGTTTCAGAGCCCGCGAACTCACCGGCGTTCTCGAGCCGTGCGCGCTCGCACCTTCACGGAAGCCATGAAAATTCATGCTTGCCGGGAAACCATGAAATGCTAGTGTGACGGATGCGTGATTCACAGCTTTGCCGACGCCCGCACCGCGGATCTATGGGCGGGCATTGCCAGCGCTAGGCTGAGGCGACTGCCCAATGACGTGCAGGACCGCGCCTTCCGAAAGCTCGTGACCTTGGACGCCGCCGAAGAGCTCGAGGATCTCCGGCAGCCCCCGTCCAATCGGCTGGAGAAGCTCAAGGGCGATCGCGCGGGTCAACACTCCGTCCGCGTCAATGACCAGTGGCGGCTGTGCTTCCGCTGGTCGGGCGGGGCGCATGACGTTGAACTCACGGACTACCACTGACGTCGGACCCTATGATCCACACCAAAAAATCCCGGAGCTGAACATGCCGTCGATCCCCAACAAGAAGCTGCCCGGAAGGGTCGTGCCCCACCCGGGCGAATTTCTGCGGGAGATGCTCGAGGAGCTCGGAATTTCGCAGACGACCTTTCGCGCGCGCACGGGCATGTCGATGCAGCGAATCAGTGAGATCATCAACGGCAAGCGAGGCGTTACGCCTGAAACGGCCTGGATTCTCGGGGGCGCCTTCGGCCAATCGCCGAAGTATTGGCTCAACCTGCAAGCGACCTACGATCTTACCAGGACGAAGCCCGCGCGACCGATCGCGACCATGCCGGAAGCCTCGAAGACTGCGAGCTGAGCATCAAAGGCCGACGTCCAGCGAGGCCATCTCGTTGACCTCCAGGTTGCGCGTGAGGCCGGCGAGCTTGTCGGCGTTTGGTGCTTTTTCACCGCTGGCGAGCGCGCGTACGAAATAGGGAGGGTTGGTGCGAAATAGCAGGCGGAGCCGCAGCGCTTTTGGGAGGCGTCCCGCGGGCAGTGCGAATAGGTACGGGAAGTCCGCGGTGTCGCCGGTAGCGAGCGCCGCGGTCGGTTTTTGGGTGAAGGGGCGAATACGCGCGGAGGCTCCGCTCGTCAGGTACTGAATCACCACTTCGTGTGAGCCGGGCGCGCCTTCCAGCAGCGCCTCGCCGCGTCGGTCGGTGAGCACGAGTCCGCTACTGTCGTGTTTCACCTGGGTGACGTCGAACAGCATCTGTTGGAAATTGACGAGCAGTGGATCGGCGACGTCGCAACCTTTGACGAACGGCCGCATCGGGCTCGTCACGTCGAGCACCGAGGCGTCACACAAGTCGTCGCTCGGCAGCGCGAGCACACCCGAGCTCGCCATGCGTATGCCAGAGGCATCGAGCACGCTCGCCTCGATCCACATCTGGCGTACGAACGCGAAGCCGCCGGGCAAGTTGTGGCCGGAACCGACGTTTCTGACCTCGACCGCGAATTTGAGGGCCGTGCGCGTGAGCTTGAGTGAGCCGTCGACCAGCGTGAGCGAGGCGGCGCGCTTGAGCAGCGCTGCGCGCGCGGGTCTCGTTTGGTCGCGAATTTTGGGATCGTCGAGCGGGTAGTCGGTGGCCACGAACGTGTGGTCGTGCGTCGCGCGCTTGTCGGCGTCGTGATCTTGCTCGAGTGGGATCGCGGCTTGCTCCGCGGCGCGCGTCTCTTTCAAGAGCGGCATGTGGCAATTGATGCAGGTCGCGCTGCCGCCGAGGTGCCGATAGTCCTGCCACTCATCGAACAGGGATTGCAGCACGAGATCGGGGCCGCGCTGAAACTTGCCGTCGCCGTTCTTGTCGAGCTGCACGGAGTGACAATTGCGGCAGAGCTCGGTCGGGTTCTTGAATAGGGCGCTCTGCTCGCTGCGGTGAAACGCGTTGCCGACCGGCGACTGGATTGGGCCGTAGTAGCGGTGCCCGGGTTTGAGCCCGCGCTGGAACTGCGACAGCCCGCCGCCGCCCGTGACCGCGTCGCCGGCCCATTGGTGGCAAACGGAGCACGACACGCCTTCGTTCAGGAGCGCGTCGTCGCTCAGGGCAGGGTAGTCGCCGCCGAGCGGCAAGCGCGGATCACTGGTGAGCGCCGCGCCCAGCGGACCGTGGCAATTGACGCAGATTCTTTGGGGATCCGGCGCGCGCGCTTGGGCGAGCACGTGCGCGTAAACCTGGTTGCTCTGCGCCACCATCAGCGGGCTCGTCATGCCGTGCGCGTGCATCGAGCGGCGCCATTCGTCGACCGTGCGTTGGTGGCACTCCGCGCAGGCCTCGCTGTGCTCGAAGCCGCCGAGCGCGTTGCCCGAGACGGCACCGACGGGCAGCGCGCGCGCCGGCACGTCGTAGGCAAAGAAAACGTGCAGCGGCACGGCGAGCAGGAACAACAAGCTGAGCGGCACGTGGAACAGGCGCATGCCCTGTAAGAGGCGACCGTAGCGAGCCTGTTTGCCCGATCGCTCGAGCAGGTCATGGCGCGTGGCCGACAGTCCGGCGATCTCGCGGAAGCGCAGCTGCTCTTCCGGCGGCAAGCTGTAACCGGCTTGGCCGATCGCTTGCTCCGAAGCCCGCGCGCTCGAGAGCCACGTTTTGAGCTCGTGTAAGCGCGGAGAGCCGCCGGCGCACAGCTTCTCGATCTCGATCTGCACGGCCTCGGCGCGAGCCTTGCTGGTGTTCGCGGCGTAGTTGCCAACCTCCCGCGCGGCTTGCGCGGGCACGAAAGCGTAGATCACGCGCCAGACGAGGCCGCTGCCGACCACCGCGAATAGTCCCCAAAAAGCCGCCTTACCCCAGGATATTTGGGGCGAAAGTAGGCCGTAGCCCGCGTGGACGCCCGCGACCACCACCGCCAAAAGGCCGAAGTATACGTGCGCCCACAGCCAGGTCGTCATCGTGGCGCGACCGAAGGGCAGGTGCTCTTGCAGCCCGCGCTTGCGGAGCGCGTAGAAAAAGCTGAACGCCGCGAGTGAGAGCGCGCCGAGCCCGAGCAGCACGCCCGTAGCCGTATAGCCACGCACGATGCGCGGGAAGAGCTCGTAGGCCTCGAGCGCGCCGAAGTCGAGCAACGCGCCGACGGCGAGCGTGACGAACGCCGCGCCGAACGCAAGAAGCAACCACGGCCATTGCCGTTCGAAGAAGCGCAGCCGTCGCGACAGCACCGAGTTCGCCAATCAGCTGCCCTTCGGCGCGTGGGAGAGAGCGCGCGCGGGATCGACGCGAAACGCGGCCGCGACCGGACAGGCCGTCACACACGCGTAGTCGTGATGTCCGGCGCACAGGTCGCATTTTACTGCGATGCGCTGCACGCGTGGGTCGAGCGCTTCGAGCGCCGCGTCGCGCTCTTTTTTGCCGGCGAGAAAGTCGAACAGGCTGACGAACAAGCCCTGCTTGGGCTTTTCGACCGGGTGCATGCTGATGTTGCCGTACGGGCAACGCTCGGCGCAGGCGCCGCAGCCGATGCAGTTGTCGTCCACGATTTTGATCTCGCCGCTTGGCAGCCGCACGATGCCGTTGACGCTGCACATCAAGCAGGCCGGATCGCTGCAATGCCGGCAGGCCGTGGGAAACATGTAGTTTTCGACCTGAATCCCGCGCAGCTGCAGGCGGCTGTAACCGTGGCGGCGCTCGCAGGCGTCGATGCAGTTGCCGCAGCCCGTGCAGCGCGTTTGGTCGACGACCAGCACCTCGCGACCCGCAGCGAGCCCGGCTTCCATCAAGACGCCCTCGGCGAGTGGCGCGCGGGTCGTGTCGCCGGCTGCCGTCGGCCCGGGCGGTCGCGTCGGGCCGGGGGCCAGGCCGGGATTCAGCGGACCGACGCCGACGTCTTGTGCGCGGGCGAGCCGCTCTGCGTCGAAGCCGCTCATCAGCGAGCCGTAGGCGGCCGGATAGCGTTGCAAGATTTGACCGAGCAGTGCGCCGGGAATGCGGATCACCTCGGCGCGGCTGACGGCCTCTACCGTGTAGCTGTGCTGCGCGTCGCGATGCAGCAGCGGGAGCACGCCGAACACGTTGCCTTCTCGGAAATAGGTCAGCACGCGTTCGACGCCCGCGTCGCTGCGCTTGGCGCGCAGAAAGCCGTTGCGCACGAGATAAAAATCGCGCGGCACGTCGCCGACCTTGAACAGCACGTGTCCGGTGGGTACGAGCGTGAGCTCGGCCCCGGCCAGCAGCTCGTCGAGCGCCGGCTCGGGCAAGGCGCCGAGCCCCGCGGGGTGCCGCGCGTAGCTGAACAGCGCGCGTCGCGAGTACAGCGATTGCAGTGCTTCTGCGAACGGCGGCGAGAGCTCCATCATGCCGAGCACCGCGACTTTGGGGGCTTCGAGCACGATCGAGCGTTCGCGCGCGACCACGCCGAACGGCTCGGCCGCGTCGGCCAAGACGCCCATTTCCCCGAAAAAAGAGCCCGGGCCGATCACCAGGATCTGGATCCGCTCGCCGCGCGGTCCGCGCGAGGTTTGGTCGAGCGAGCCGTCGAGCACGACGCACAGCCGCTCGTGAAATTCGCCCTCGTGACAGAGCTCCTCGCCCGGCACCAGCATGCGCAGCGTGCTCTTCAGGATCATGCGGCGCAGCGCTTGCGGCGAGGCGCCCTTGAACAGCTCGAGCTGTGCGAGCTTGTGCGACAAACCGTCGAGCGTGACGCCCGACGGGAACGTCACGGTGCGCGCCTGCAGCGCGAGCTCGAAATCCGCCACGCGGTCTTCGACCTTGAGCTTGTTGAGCAGCACCATCTCCGCGCGATTCAGATCGGCCGGGCAGGCGGGCACGCACTGCTTGCACTGCGTACACGCGAGCACGAAATCCGCCACGTGGCGCGAGTCGATCGTCGGCAAGTAGACGGCGCCGTTGAGCTCGGCGATCGTGACGTGCTTGGATTGCGTGAGCGGACAGGCGAGCAAGCAATCGTTGCAGCCGATGCACGACATCGTCTCCGCCTCGACGCGCGCGCGCAGGCGATCTTCGGCTTCGCTCATGATGCCTCCTCGAAGCGCACCATGATCGTGCCCGACAAGAGCAAGAGCTCACCGTTGGAGATCTCGCGGAATTCGGCGGCGAGCGGCGCGCCCGCACGGAACGCGCGCCCGCCGCTCAGGTCGCGCACCCAGAAGCGCCCGTCGTGCGCGGCGAATTCCAAGTGCTCGGGGGCCGCGCCTTGCAGGACGAGGCCGGCGCGTGGCCCGCTGCCGACGATCAGGCGCTCGGCGACCGCCGCGCTCTTACCCGCGTCGGAGCCGGAATCGATGCACACGCGCGCCTGGGGTCGGAGTCGTGCCATCGCGTCCGCGTGCGGACCGGTCGTGAACAGCAGATCGACCGCGCCGACGCGGAGCCAGCTGCCTTCGCCGAGCGCGACTTCTTGGCCTGAGCCGAGGCGCGTGCCGCCGACGAACGTGCCGCCGTGGCTACCGGCGTCGGAGACATAGAAGGCCGTGCCGTTGCTGCGCAGCTGCGCGTGGCGCGGACTGATGCCGGGGTCCGTCAAGCGGATCGCGCACTCGGGACCCGTGCCGATCAGGACGGCCTGCTTGCCGAGCGCAAAGCCGAGCCCGAGCGAGCGACCCGAGCGCACCTCGAGCTGCGGACCGGCCACGCTCTCTTCGCTCTTCAGCGCGTTGCTGCGCACCAGAGCTCTCGAACGAAACACGAGTTCGAGCTGGCCGAGCCGAATCCGATCGCCGTCGAACAGCGGCTGCACGGCAGACAGCCCTTGGCCATTGAGCCAAGTGCCCGTGTTGCTGCCGAGGTCTCGTAAATACAGGCCGGTCGCGTAACGCAGGATCTGCGCGTGGTGCGCGGAGAGCGCCGGATCCGCGAGCTGGATTTGGCAATCGGGTGCTTGCCCCAAGTTCGACACGGTGGCGACGATGGGCCACGAGCGGCCCTGTGCGTCGATGCGCGCGTCGATCGGCGCGAGGCTACTGCGCTCGTTTTCGACGGGCGCTTCCGCGCGCAGGCCAATCGATAGGACCTTGGTCGCGCGCGGGCCGGCGCTCGGCAAAATAGTGGTGCCGTGCTCGGGGCTCGCGCTCGGCAGGGCCGTGGTTCGACCGCTCTGCTCGGAGGCCGCGACGAGCGATGGGCGATCGAGCATCGCGGTGCCGCCGGTCACGGCGGTCATCGGCCCGGTTCCCGTCGCGCCGAGCACGGATGTGCCGCCCGGCATCATCGCGCCCAGGCTCACGAAGCGTGTGCGTTTGAGGTTTGCCTCCTTCAGCTTCGTCGCGTCGATGACTTTGGTCCCTTGCGGCGCCTTGGGTCGCTCGACGAGGCGCTTCTTTTCGAGCCACGCCTCGCAGTCGAAGCTCGCGTCGAGCAGGCGATGCTTGACCTCACTCACGTCGACGCCGGCGTCGATCAGGTGCTTCATGTTGCGGCCGATCGCGCGCACGTGTTGACTGCGCTCGCCGAGCATCAGCGCGCCCTGCAAGCGTCCGCCGTTCAACACCAGCTTGCGGTAAGCGATTTGCCCGGTGCCGCGCGGGAAATCCACGAGCTCTTCCGAGCCCGGCGTGCGCTCGATGTTACCCGCGCGCGCGAAATCCAAATCGAACAAGCGAGTCGCGAAGTAGTGCACGCCCGGGCGATAGAGCGCCTTACCGCCGGCCATATTTTCCGCGGCGATCCGCGCTTGCCGGCGCGCCGGCTCCCACAGCGCGAGCCACTCGCCCGCCACGTTGGCCACGTCGCCGGCCGCCCAGACGTTGCCCGCCGAAGCGCGCAAGCCGTTATCCACGTTGACCGCGCCGTTTTTGGCCATCGACAAACCGGCGCTCGCGAGAAACTCGGTGTTGGGCACGACGCCGAGCGCGGCGGCCACGATCTCGCAATGTATCGTGCGGCCTTGCAGGGTCGTCACGCCGGCGGCCGAGCCGTTCGGGCCCGGGTGGACCATGCGCACTTCGTCGCCGAGGATGACCTCGATGCCGCCCTTGCGCAGGCGCGTCGCGAGCAAGTCGGAGCCGACCTCGTCGAGCGCGCCGGGCAGAAAGCGCGGCGCGCGCTCCATCAGCGTGACCTTGACGCCGTGCTCGAGCAGGGCGTGCGCCCATTCCAGACCGAGCGCGCCGCCGCCGAGCACGAGCGCGGATTTGAGACCGCGCAATTTGACCGCGTCGTACACCTGTCTGGCGTCGGCGATCGTGCGTAGCGTGAGAACGCCTGGAAAATACGCGCCGTCGAAGCTGGGCGCCCGCGCCCGCGAGCCGGACGCGATCAAGAGCGCGTCGTACTTGGTGCTCTCCGGGCTCGTGCTGCACCAGACCTCCGCGCGCGCGGCGTCCACCGCGACCACGCGCGTGTAGATGCGGTGAATCGCGTTGCGCTCGTAGAAATC
>DASYCR010000423.1:0-3449 GCA_036500095.1 Polyangiaceae bacterium | reverse complement strand
CTGTCCCTGTCGGTGCTTGCCGATCCGGAGCGAGCCGTACGCGCGTGGCGCGCGCGCCTCTCACTCGACGAAAAGGACGCGGTGGCCGTCGATGGCTTGTGCCGCGCGCTCGAGAGCGGGAAGCGCTGGGACGAGTTGTTGGGGGCGCTCGAACAACGAGCGTTGCTCAGTAAGGACGCTGCGACAGCGCGCGCCGATCGCGTGCGGATCGCCGAAATTCACGCGAAGATCAAGCAGGACCCCACGCAAGCGATCGCGGCGTGGCTCGCCGTGGTGGCGCGTCACGGCCGAAGCCGCGACAGCTTCGAGGCGCTGGCGCAGCTGTTTGCGGATGAAGGGCGCGCTCACGAACTCGCCGATCTGATCGCCGACGAAGTCGCGCATGAATCCGATCCGTCGCGACAGAGCGCGCTATTCAGTGAGCTCGGCATCGTGCATCAAACTCGCACGGGCGACGCATTGCTCGCGCTCGAGGCTTTCGTTTCCGCCGGGGATTGGGACAAAGCGATTCAAGTGGCCGGCGCGAATCACGCCGACGGAGACGTTGGTCGCGAGGTGAGCGCTCGGCTCTTGGATCGCGCCGTTGAAATTTGGATTGGCAGCGGGGCCGGCGCGGACAGTGCCCCGGCGCGCGCGGCTGACTGGGCGATCGGTGAGCTGTCTGCTCGCTTGATGGAGGTCGGCAAGTACGCCGACGTCGTGACGCGCTTGTTGGCGACGGCCAAGCTGCCGGTTCCGGCCGAGCGGAGTCGTGAGCTGCGCCGTGATGCCGCGTGCTTGTGCTCCGATCGCCTGGCCGACGACACCCGAGCGATCGAGCTGTTTCAAGCGTTGCTCGCGGAGGACCCCGCCGATGACGTCGCGCGCTCCTGCGTGACGAGGCTCGCGCTCCTGCTCGAAGAACGAGGCGCTCACGCAGACGTGGTCAGTTTGTGGGAGACTCAAGCGCACGCGCGCGCGCGGGCAGGTGACGCGGCGGGGGCAGCCGCGCTGTGGGCGCGCGCTGGTGACCTCGCTGAGCAGCGTTTGCAAGACGCGTCGCGAGCGATCCGGAGTTACGCGAGCGGCGCCGAGCTCGGCGGGGAGACGTCGCTCGAGGCGTTGGCCCGCTTGTACGCGGCTAGCGGCGAGCACGAAAAAGCGGCAGAAGCGCTGACCAAGCTGTGTGCTCAATCGTCTCCGGAGGTGCTCGCGGAGCGCGCGCTAGAGCTCGCCGATCAATATCAGGCATTCGGCGCGAACGAGCAGGTGCGCGCGTGCTTGGAGCAGGCAGCACAGACGGCGCTCGACGCGGCCGGATTGCGCGCGCGCCTGGCCGAGCTCTATCGAGCCGAGCGTGACTTCACGGCGCTTGCCGGGCTGCTCGCGGAGGAAGCCGAGCGCTCCGTGGATCGCAAGGCGACACTCGCCATTTTGCGCGAGGCGTTCGAGCTGCATTTGGTCGAGCGCAGGGATCCGTTTGCGGCGATTCCGTTGATCGAGCGCGCGGTCGAGCTCGACCCGGAAGACCACCGCCAGCGCTTGCGCCTCGCGCAGGCTCTCCATCAGGCAAAACGATACGACGATGCCGTCAGCGCTTTGCGTGCTCAAATCGAGCGCTATGGCTCGCGACGCCCGAAGGATCGCGCGCTCGCGCACTTCGAGCTGGCCAAGGTGCTGCTCGCCGCGGAGCGCGAACGTGAGGCTCTGGTCGAGCTCGACGCGGCCTCCAAGATAGACCCGGCGCACCCGGGCATCATGCAGATCCTGGCGCGCGCGGCGCTCGAGCACGATGAGCTCGACCGCGCCGAGAAGATGTATCGCTCGCTGCTGTTGGTGCTGGGCCGTGAAGACGGCGGCGACGGTCCGAGCAAAGCCGAGGCGTTGATCGCGCTGAGTGAGATCGCGACGCGCCGAGGAGACGCTGCGCGCGCCGGCGAATTCATCGAATCCGCGTTCGAGTCCGCTTTGGAGAGTCCGCGCGACGCGCTGGCGCTCGAGGTGGCGCTGCGCACTCAAGGGCGCCACGAGTTGCTGGCGCGCGCGCTCGAGACGCGGCTTGCCCGCAACCCACCGCCGGCTGAGGCTGCCGCGGCGCTCGCGGATCTGGTGGTCGTTCACGCTCAAGGGCTCAACGACTTGGATAGCGAGCGCCCTGGGCTCGAACGGCGCGCGCACGCGCTGGAGGAGAGCCTCGCTGCCCAATCCGATACCGACGACGCCGCTTGGGCCGCGCTCAGTCGCGTGTACGACGAGCTCGGTGACTCGTCGCGGGAGGCGGCGATCCTCGAGCGCCGGCTGAGCGTGATGCCGCACCGTTCGAGCCGACCACCCGCCGACCCCGATCTTTTCTATCGACTGGCCAAGGTGCGCCTTTCCGATGCGGAGACGTTCGAGCAAGGCCTCGATCTGCTCGAACGCGCGTTGAGTCTCGCTCCGGACTACGCACGTGCGCGCTCGCTATTGGCATCTCAACAGGGCGGCAGCGAAGAGCGCGTCTCGGAATTGTTCGAACGAATCGCGCGCGCCACCGGAGACGATCGCGCTCTGGCCGATGCATTGGCGACTCGCCTCTCCAGACCGGACGCCAATACGGCCGGCGTTCGCGAAGGGGTGGAGCTTGCCGTTCGTCTGGGAGATGGCGAGCTCGGCGCGCGGATGCTGAAGCTGGGTCTCGCGCTGGAGACCGGGAGCGACGCGGACAAGGCGTGGATCCGGTTGGAACTCGGCAAGCTCGCCGAGGCTTCGGGTGATTCCGATGCCGCGCTCGCATACCGCGAGCAGGCCGCTGATTTTCTGTCCCCAGAAGAGGCACGCGCGCTCAGGCTCTCACTGGCGCAAGCCTTCGCGGCGGTCCCGGCGCAGCGGGCGCGGGCCGTGCTGCTTTTCGAGAGGGTTTTGAGCGACAACCCGTTCGATCGCTCGGTCTGGCAACCGCTGCTCGATCTACTGCGAGACTTGGGTGATCTCAAGCGACTCGAACGACTGCTCGCCGTGATCGCGCCACAGGTCGAAGACCTGAGCGAACGTTCGACGCTGCGCATCGAGCGCGTCAACGCCTTGCTCGGCACCGGAGCGCGCGATAGCGACGTCATCTCTCTCTTGCAGGAGATCGTCGCAGACGATCCGGCCCAGCGAGACGCCGCGCGAGTCCTGGCCGAGCTGCTCGAGCGCGAAGGTCGCTTGGATGACCTCGCCGAGCTCCTGCAAGGGGAGATCGATCGCGCCAAAGACGAGAGGACCGTGAGCGTGATCAGCGAGCTGTCGTTGCGCTTGGCGGGGCTACGCGAACGTCAAGAGCGCATCGCCGACGCGCTCGACGTGTGCCGCGCCGCGCTCGAGTGGGAACCTGCGGATCGCCCGTTACTCGAAGTCGTGCTGCGCCTGTCGGAGGCCGCGCGCGACCCGGCCGCGCAATGTGAAGCGCTGGAAGGCCACCTGCGTGTCGAGCAGGGCGAGGCGGCCGCACG
>DASYCR010000422.1:0-2153 GCA_036500095.1 Polyangiaceae bacterium | reverse complement strand
TCTCGATCGTGCGCCGCGCCGATCAACACCGAGCCGTCGCCTTCGAGCAATTGCCAGGGCGCGCCCGGACCGCCGAGCGGCTCCTCCAGATCCCGGCCACGCATGCGGCGCATGACCGGGCTGCTCGTGAACGCGGCGTTCTCCGCGAGCAGCGCTCGCACGGCGTCCCCGCGCACGAAGACGGCCTCTTTGACGCGCAAGAGCTTGGCCGTGCGGCTCTCGGCGATCGGCTCGCCCGCTACAGGCCCTTGGATTCCAAGCGCTGGGGCCGCTTCGCTCACAGGACCGGGGGGACGCGATGGCCGGGATAGCTCGTCCGGTTCGGGAATGGGCGGCACGGCCGGCCCCAAACGACCCACGAGTGAAGGCCGTCTGGATTTGAGCGACCGAGGTACCGCTTCTTCGCCGGGCTCGACGGCACGCCAGCGACCCGAGCGGGAGGGAGCTCCGCTCTCGACTTCGGCATGGGCACGCGAAAAACCTGATTCGCTCCCGTCGAGCTCCTGGACCGCGTCGGCCGCGGCGCGGCGCACTTCCGCGCGCTCCGGTGGATCGCTGTCCGGGCGCTCCGACTCGCTGCGCTCCTCGAGGTTACGGCGCATGCGTCGAGCGAGCGGTTCTTGCCCGGCGCGCTCGAAGGCGCTGCCCGCGCGTTCGAACTCACCGAGTCGCTCGAGCGCGAGACCCAGGTAGCCCCACGCGCGCACGTGATCGGGCACTTGCTGAATCACTTCTTCCAAGATGTCTCGAGCCTGCGCGGCTTGGCCCGTCTTCAAGAAACACAGGCCGAGATTCACCTTCGGGCTCACCTCGGCCGGACAGGCGCGGATGACTTCGGTGTAGAGCTCGATAGCGCGCGGGTAGAGGCCGAGCCGAAAATAGACCACCCCGAGCAACCCTTGACCCTCGATGTCCTGCGGCTGCATGCGCAGGGCACGCTCGAGCTCCTCTTTGGCCTCGCTGATGCAGTTGTCCTGCAAGAGCTCACTGCCCCGGTAGAGGTGGAACAGAAAGTCTTCGCCGTGAAAGCGTTCGGAGGGGGCTTCCGAGTCTCCGCTGCGCGGCCGCGTGGATGTCGGCGGTGCAAAGCTCGAGCGGCGTGAGCGCGGCCCACGCTCGAGATTGTCGGAGTCATCACCGAACTCGGCCATCGCGCGGCAGGCTATCAGAGCGCCGCCGCGGGCGCCTCATCGCCCGCGGCCACCGCCTGTTCGAGCGAGAAACGACCCTCGTGAATCGCGCGGCCGACGATGGCCGCAACGATTCCGGAGCCGGCCCGCGCGAGAGCCTGAATGTGCTCGAGAGTCCCGACCCCGCCGCTGGCGATGACCGGCACGCCGGAGTCGCGCCCGAGCGCGGCCGTTTCGGGAACATTCGGGCCGACTTCGGTGCCGTCGCGTTCGATGTCCGTGTAGAGCACGCCCGCGAGACCGAGCTTGGCGAACTTTTTCACGAGCTCGATGGCAGGGGTCTCGGACTGTTCGAGCCAACCCGCGGTCGCGACCCGGCCACCGCGCGCATCGACCGCCACGATCACTCGACCCGGGTACTGCTTGGCTGCCACGGCCACGAGCTCGGGATCCCGCAGCGCGGCTGTTCCCAGCACGACGCGCTCGACGCCGAGCTCGAAGTAGCTCTCGACTGCAGCGAGCGAGCGCACGCCGCCGCCGATCTGCACGCCACTGCCGAACGACGCGACGACGCGCTTCACGAGCTCGCGCTGCACGGCTTGCCCGGCGCGCGCGCCCTCGAGGTCGACCACGTGCAAGCGACGCACGCGCCCCTTCCAACTGGTGGCGAGCGCCGGGGGGTCATCCGCATAAACGGTGACGTCTTCGTAGCGACCTTTCAGCAGCCGCACGGCCTTGCCGTCCAATAGGTCGATTGCTGGAATGATCTCCACGGAACTGTTCTTGTCTTTGCGGGAACGGGGCTAGGCCGCTAAAAAGCGCTCGAGCAGAGCGAGCCCCGCTCCTTGGCTTTTTTCAGGATGAAACTGCGAGGCGAACACGTTGTCGCGCGCGACCGCGGCCGTTACCACGTTGTCGCCGTGACCAACCGTTGCTTTGACGAGCTCGGGGTCGGCGGGCACGACGTGAAACGAGTGGCAGAAGTAGAGGTAGGTGCCGTCGCCACCCGCCGCGGACAACAGC
>DASYCR010000421.1:0-10740 GCA_036500095.1 Polyangiaceae bacterium | reverse complement strand
CGACGACTCTACCGAGAACCGAGAACCGAGAACCGAGAACCGAGAACCGAGAACCGAGAACCGAGAACCGAGAACCGAGAACCGAGAACAATTGCCCATGATGTAACCCCTATCCGTCCCACGAGCATCCCATTGCCCGAGTGGATATCGACTACACGCGATCTCTCGGAGCGTCAACACCATAGGATGGGTGGGAGGCGCTTCTGGTGAGAGAGTATGTGGGGATGTGTGGGAACCTGCGACTGAGCTGGGGTGTGCGAGCGGCCCGCCACGTTCAGCGCTTTTCACTCCGCCTCGCACCCGAAACCTCCAGCCCAACGCCTCCCAGCACTGGTGCACGTAAGCAGCTCCGGGGCAGCCAACGTCCGCCATGTTTGGCAGATCTGGTTTCGCGGTGACTAAGACTGCGCTCGCGCTTTGAAGCGAGCGCGGTAGCTCAAGCCGGCAATTTCGCGAGCAGGAACGATTTGAGCTTCACGAGGTTGCGTTCGTCGCGCGAAAACGACGGCACGGCGTAGCCGTCAGCCCACTGTTTGACTTCACGCACGAAGTCGGAGCGCACTTGGGGATTGCTCAGAATGTCATTGACGCTGCGACCGCGCGCCGAGCTTTGCTCGAGGCCGTCGACGTAGCGCGCGAGGCGCGCGTAGGCGTCGCCCAAGAATTCCTTGACGAGCCCGGCTTCGGACGCGAGGCGCGTGAGCACGGCCTGGCCCGCGAGTTGATCCGCCGGCACTCCGGCAACGGCCGCGCGCAGCACGAAGGCGTCGTCGATGAAGCCCAGATCCTCCAAGCCGTCCGGAATCAAGTCGAGCGACTTGAACAAGTAGTTCAAAGCGGCCGCCGCCCGCTTGGCGGCCGGTCCGCTCGCGTCATCGCGTTCGAGCGCGGCGCCGAGCGCTCGCGCGTCGTCGCCGAGTGATCGCAACCAATTCGGAAAAGCGTCGAGGCAACGAGAGTCGAGCGTCGTCATAGTAGTTGTCCGCCAATCGGCCTCTATCAAGGGATGACCCGCCCGTAAACCCCCACGCCCGCGCGCGCGGATTTTTGCGTTAGCCCGGCGACTTCGGGCACAGCACGCGCAGCGCGTTGTCGGCGAAGATCTTGCGCACGGCCGCGCGTGACAGGCCCGCTTTTTCGAGCGCGCGCGCCAAACGTGGAAAGCGGCTCGCGTCGGCGAGCTCGGGCGGAGGTCGGATGTCGCCCTCGAAATCCGAGCCGATCGCGACGTGATCTTCGCCCGCGACGTCGTGCAGGTGCTTGGTCATCTTGACCACGTCGGCGAGCGTCGCGGCGCGTCCGCGCGCCAGGAACGGCGAATGGAAGTTCACGCCGATCACGCCGCCGGTTGCCGCGATCGCCGCGATCTGCGCGTCCGTCAGGTTCCGCGCGTGATCGGCGAGCGCGCGCGCGTTCGAGTGGGTCGCCACCACCACGCCCGCGCCGTCGTGGGCGAGCGCGAGCACGTCGGCGACGGCGCGGTCGGAGGCGTGCGACACGTCGACCACGAGCCCGAGCGCGAATGCCTGCTTCACGAGCGCCCTGCCCGCCTCGGTCAGACCATAGGATTTGACGTCCACGTCGCCGGACGAGCTCGCCAGCTCGTTGGCAGACGTGTGCACGAGGCCGACGATGCGCAAACCGCGCGCCGACCAACGCGCGAGCGCTTGCGGATCCTGCGCGAGCGGCCCCGCGCCTTCGAACGCCAAGAAGGTGGCGAGCTTGCCGGGAGCAACATGCTCACAACCCGGCTCGGCGACGTCCGGCGTGGCGCGAATCGCAGCCAATAAATGCGCATAGGACGCCTCCAGATCTTCGGCGCGGGGTCCCTGTGGAGAAACGTCGTGCGGAATGAACAACGGCAGCACCACTGCGCGTACGCCCCCCCTGCGCGCGCGATCGAGCGCGAACTGGCCGCTCGCGTGCTGGAACGTTTTCCCTTTGAAGTTGAGCTCGTACGACAGATCCACGTGCAGATCCGCGACGGGTATCAGGCTCGGATCGGGAGCTCCGCGCGCGCCGAGCGGGGCGCTCAAGAGCAGCCCGAAGCCTCCAATTGCAACAATTTTTCTCACGTTCGGGATTTCCGCAACCGTTAGCCGGAGAGGAGTTAACAGGAAGGCGCGAAGACCGCGCTTTGGTACCCGAAGGGGTAGAGGGGTTAGCGCGTCGTATCACACCAGTGCAGACGACCGAGCGTGCGGTTTCGATCCGCATCATTCCCGTGATGCGCCATCGCCTCGTCGCCAGTAGACGCCCGCGCGAACCCAATCTCTCGGCTTCGTGCCTTCGCGCCTTCCTGTTAGTCCCCTCTCCCTCGTTATTGGGCCTTCCACTTGATGTTGCAGCCGATGCTCGCCGTTTGCTCGGGGCTCGGTGTTTTACCGGCGAGCAGCGCGTCGATGGCGGCGCGCGCGTCTTTGCCGGTGACGGGTTCGTCGTTGCGCGGGCGCGCGGCGTCGAATTGGCCGTGGTAGGCGAGCTTGCCCTGAGCATCGAAGATGTAGAGATCGGGCGTGCACGCCGCGTCGAACGCCTTCGCGACCGACTGTGACTCGTCGTACAGGTACGGAAAGGGGTAGCCGGCTTCACGCGCCTCGCGCGCCATCAGCTCGGGGCCGTCGTCCGGGTGCGTCGTCACGTCGTTCGAGCTCACGGCGACCATCGCCACGCCGCGCTCCTGGCACGTGCGGCCGAACGCGGCGAGTCCCTCGCGGATACGTTTGACGTACGGGCAGTGATTGCAGATGAACACCACGACGCCCACCTTGCCCGTCAAGAGCGAGGATTCGACGATTTTACCGCTCACTGTATCGGGCAGCGAAAAACTCGGGAGCGTCATGCCCAGTGCCAGCGCATTCGAGGGAGTTGCCATGCGCTCGCTCTAGCAAAATAGCGCGCCTACTGCACGCGCATGGGCAAGGTGGCAATGGATTCGAAAGCTTCGCGTTGATACAAGAACGCGTACGCCGCTCGGCTCGAGAGCACGCGCTTGATATAGCGCCGGGTCTCCACGTACGGAATCAGCTCCACCCACAGATCGAAATCGGTGGTTGGGCGACTCGCAAGCCAGCGGCGTGGATTGCCCGGGCCCGCGTTGTAGGCGGCGATGCCGAGCAACGGCGTACCCTCGAAGGCGCGGCAATACTTCGCGAGCACGCTCGAACCGAGCGCGATGTTTACGCTCGGTCGCTCGAGCGCCGCGCGATCGTGCGGCAAACCGAGCGGGCGCGCGGCGGTCTTGGCCGTCGGCAAAATCAGTTGCATCAAACCGTACGCGTCCGCGCCGCTGTGCGCGGACGGATCGAAGGCCGATTCTTCGCGCATGATCGCGTAGATCAACGACGGCTCGAGCGCCGTGCGCTTCGCCTCTCGCTGCACGACGTCGCGATAGGGCTCCGGATACGCGAGCTGCCAAGCATTGAGCCAATCACCCGCCGGCCAGTGCTCGGGGGAAGCACCGAGCGCGCGGCGCGCCGCCGCGTGGGACAGCTTGATCGCTCCGGCGCGCGCGTAGACCAACGACAGCCCCCACAAGAGCTCGGGGCGCGCGCGTTCATCGCCGAGACCGAGCGCGTCGAGCTCTCGCGCGCCGTTGTCCAAGTCGCCCACGCCGAACAACTCGAGCGCGCGCTCGAAATCCGGTCCCGAAAATTCCGGACGCTGCGTGATCACGACGGGCTCGCCCGGCACGCTCTCGAGGGCCTGCGCCAGCGCGGCACGCGCGAGCTCGGGGTCCGCAGCGACGAGTCGCGTATAGGCCGACAACATGTAGTACGAGAACGGCAAATCCTTGATCAGAGCCTGGTACTCGCTCTTCGCGCGTTCGTGCTCGGCCAGAGCCTCGAGCGCGCGCGCATGGAAGTAGCGCTCCCTGCCGGCGAAATCCGGCGCTCGCGCCGAGACGCTCTGCGGGTGGCTGAGCACCCGCTCGAGCGTGTGGGCGGCCCCCTGAAAATCGCCCTTGTCGAAGCGCCGCAGAGCCAGGCGAAATGTCCCCTCCACGACCATATCGCCGTCGGGATAGTCGTCCGCGATCGAGCTCAATAGCTCCGTAAAGCGCGCCTCGACACCCAGGTCGAGGTAAGCCAGCGCTTGGTACAGCCGCGCGTCATCGGCTAGGGAGTGCTTCGGTGCGGTGCTCTCGAGCAGCGCGAAGCGCTGCGCGGCGAGCATCGATTGTCCATCGCTCGACGCGGCCTTGCCCGCCGCGAACTCTGCCCGCGCGCGCAGGTCCGGATCCGAACAATGCTCGACGACCGCCTCGAACGTGTCGCCGGCTTGCGCGAAGGCGCGTCTGCCCACTTGCACGCGGCCACGCACAAATTCACCGTCACAGCCGGTCTGACCCCATTTTTCCGCTTCAGGTAGGGATTTCGCCAGCTCCTCGAGTGTGTGATCGGCGTCGTCCAAATTGTGCCCGTCGAGCAGCGCGCGCGCGCGTTCGAGCAGTTCATCGCGGCTCGGATGATCGAGACCCGCCGTGTGCGCGTCCGGGATCGCGGCGACCAGCCGCGCTTCGCTGGTTTTCGCGGAGTCGACCAGGCGCTTCTGGCTCAGCGCTTCGACCTGCACGTGGCGCACGAGACGGAGCGCGTCGAGCAGCTCCGCGCTGCGCTCGGCGCTCGTGCTCGGTTCGAGCGCGAGGGACGCAAAGCGCAGCGCGACCTCTGCGTGATCGCTGCCCGCATCGAGCGTTCGCAACCACGAGCGATAGCCGGCGATCGCCCGCGCGCGATCGCCGCTCGCCTGCGCGGCCTCGGCGATCACCGGCCAAGCGGCGCGCAGCGCGACCGCTTGCGTGAGCGGCGGCGTGAGACGCGCGAGGGCATCCGTCGCGTGACCGAGCCCGAGCGCGGCGCGCGCCGCGCCGAGCCGCGCATACGGAGCGAGCGGTGAAGGGACCGCCGCCGCCCGCTCGTAGCTAGCCTGCGCTGCAGCGAACTGACCGGACTGTTCGAGCAAGCGCGCGAGTAGAAAATCGTAGCGAAAGCGCGCCGCGTCCGACGGCGGATTCGCGGCCAGAACCGCGGTGAGTTCGGCGCTCGCGGTACCGGCGTTGCCGAGCTCCAGGGCAGCCGCAACGGGCGCGAGCTCGGGCGCCGCCAGCAGCGGGCGAAAATCGTCGAGCGCGAGCGGTGGCAGTGGAGCCGCGGCGCGCGGAGCGCTCGCCAGCGACAGCGGCGCGACGCGCGGCAACGATGCCGGCGGCGGCTCCGGGGCGCGACGCGCGCCGCAATACACGCAGAGTCCTGCGAGCGCCACGCCACAGACGACGAGCGTGAGACGCAGGCGGCGTGTCCTCAGCCACCACGCGGAGGGTGGCGTTTGGCGGTCCATTGTTCGACGATAGCCTCCTCCTCGGCGCGCTCGACTCGTTCGCGACGGTTCGCCTCCCAAGCGTCGCGGTGTGACGCAACGGCCTGAGCCTCGGCGTCGGCCTGGGCGAGTTCTTGGCGCGCCGCCCGGCCACGCTCCGACTGAGCCTCGAGCTCGGCGTTCGCTCGCGCTTGCTCGTGTGCGAGCTCGGCGAGCTGCTCCTGCGCGTGCTCTTGCCACGCCGCCGTGCGCGCCAACTCGCCCGCGACCACCCCGCCTTCTGCCAGCCGCGCCTGCTCACCCTCCACGACGGCGTGTGCTTGCTGCTCCGCGTTCTCGCGACGGGCGCCTGCCTCGTCTGCGGCGCGCGACGCTGCGCGCGTGGCGCGCTCCTGCTCGGCGACCCGCACGGCGTGTTCGTCCACACGTCGCTCACGCAGCGCTTGCAGCGAATCGAGCGGATATTTCGTGTTCACGCGGGGTTTAGAGTGCATCTCATAAATGCCAAGTGAGTAAGTTTTGGGGGTGGGGCCCCAAAACCTGGGGGTGGGGCCCCGCTGAATTCCACGCTTCGTGGTACCCGAAGGGGTGCACTTCAGCGGGCGCGGGGGCTGCTGCGCTTCGTAGTACCCGAAGGGGTGAGCCCCCGATAAGCAACTAGCCTCCCTCGGCCGAACGCGCGTGCCACTCCTGCAAGCTCTTGACGATCTCTCCGCGCACCGAGAGAGCCCGTGATTCCATCGCGTCTACGGCCGCGACGCCGGCGGCGATCGTGGTAAAATACGGCACGTTCGCGAGTAACGCGTTGCGGCGAATCGAGTAGCTGTCGGCGATCGCCTTGGCGCCCTGCGTGGTGTTGATCACGAGCTGCACGCTGCCTTCGCGGATCGCGTCTACCACGTGTGGCGAGCCTTCCAGCACCTTGTTGATGCGCTCGACGGGGATGCGCGCGCGACCGATCAGGTCCGCCGTGCCGCCCGTGGCCAAGATCGAGAAGCCGAGATTGCGCAGGCGTCGGGCGGCCTGACACGCGAGCTCTTTGTCGTCGTCCTTGACGCTGATGAAGGCGCGCCCGCGATCCGGCAAGCGCACGCTCGAGGCGGACAGCGATTTTCCGAACGCCAGCGCGAAGTTCGCGGCGATGCCCATGACTTCACCCGTCGAGCGCATTTCCGGGCCGAGAATGGTGTCCACGCCGGGGAACTTCTGAAACGGGAACACCGACTCTTTTACAGCGACGTGCATGGGGATCGCTCGATCGAAAACGCCGAGCTCGTCGAGCGTCTTCCCGACCATCACCTTGGCGGCGATCTTGGCCAGCGGGCGCCCCGTCGATTTGGCCACGAAGGGCACCGTGCGGGACGCGCGCGGATTCACTTCCAGCACGTACACCTCGCGATCCTTGACCGCGAATTGCACGTTCATCAAGCCGACCACGCCGAGCTCGAGCGCGATTTTGCGCGCCTCGTCCTCGATGCGCGCGACGACCTCGCTGTCGAGCGAGTGCGGCGGCAGCACGCTGGTCGAGTCACCCGAGTGAACGCCGGCCTCTTCGATGTGCTGCATCACGCCGCCGATCACCGCGCGCTTGCCGTCGCACACCAGATCCACGTCGACCTCGGTCGCGTTCTTGAGAAACTCGTCGATCAAAAGCGTCTGCGAGCCGCCCTCGTCGCGCGCCGCGTCGATCGCGAGGCCCACGTAGGCGTCGAGCTCGGCGTCCGACCAGCACGTCATCATGGCGCGGCCGCCGAGCACGTAGCTCGGCCGCACGAGCACCGGAAAGCCGATGCTCTGCGCAATCTTGCGGGCCTCCTCGATGCCCTTGGCGATGCCGGCGCGCGGGCGCTTCAGGTTGAGCTTCGAGAGCAGCGCGTCGAAGCGCTCGCGGTCTTCCGCGCGATCGATGGCGTCGGCCGAGGTGCCGAGTAACTTGATGCCCGCGCGTTCGAGCGGCACGCTGAGCTTGAGCGGCGTCTGACCGCCGAACTGCACGATCACGCCGAGTAACTCGCCCTTCGCGGCTTCTTCCCGACAGATCGACAGTACGTCTTCCAGCGTCAGCGGCTCGAAGTACAGGCGGTCGGCGGTGTCGTAGTCGGTCGACACCGTCTCCGGGTTGCAGTTGACCATGATCGTCTCGAGGCCGATCTCGCGCAGCGCGAACACGGCGTGACAACAGCAGTAATCGAACTCGATCCCCTGCCCGATGCGGTTCGGTCCACCGCCGAGGATGATCACTTTCTTCTTCTGCGAGACGTCGGCTTCCGACTCGGTCTCGTAAGTGGAGTACAAGTACGGCGTTTCCGCCACGAACTCCGCGGCGCACGTGTCGACGCGCCCGTACACGGCGTGTAGCCCGAGCTTGCCGCGCAGGGCGCGGATCTCGTCCTGCGTTTGCCCGCGCAAGGTAGCCAGCTGCGCGTCGCTGAACCCGAGCCGCTTGCTCTCGAACAAGAGCTCGTGGTCGAGCGACGCCGCGTTCCTGACGACCACTTCGTGCCGCACGATGCGTTCGAGCTGAGCCAAAAACCACGGATCGATGCCGGTAACCTGGTTGATGCGCTCCGCGGAAATGCCCACTCGCAGCGCGTCGCCCACGTAAAACAGGCGCTCCGCGGTGGGGATGCGAATCAACTGATCGAGCACGGTCGACAGCTCTTGATCGTTCGGCGGCGGCAGCGTGGGGCGAGGTCGAGCAGCGGGCGGCGCGTCGTGCGCGAGATCGCGCTTGGCGTCCGGCGCGAAGTTGAGCGAGCGATAGTCGATACGCTCGACTAGGCTCACGAACCCGGATTTGCCGGTCTCCAGCGAGCGCGCCGCCTTCTGCAACGCCTCCGGGAAGGTACGGCCGATGGCCATCGCTTCCCCCACGCTCTTCATCTGCGTGCCGAGACGCGCGTCGGCGCCGGGGAACTTCTCGAACGCAAAGCGCGGCCACTTGACCACCACGTAGTCGATCGTGGGCTCGAACGCCGCGCTGGTGCCCGTGATGTCGTTCTTGAGCTCGTCGAGCGTGAAGCCGACCGCGAGCTTGGCCGCGATCTTCGCGATCGGATAGCCCGTGGCTTTCGAGGCGAGGGCGCTCGAGCGCGACACGCGCGGGTTCATCTCGATTACGAGCACGCGACCCGTCTTGGGATCGATCGCAAACTGCACATTGGAGCCGCCCGTCTCCACGCCGATCTCGTGCATCACGGCGCGCGACGCATCGCGCAGCCGCTGGTACTCGCGATCGGTGAGCGTCATCGCGGGCGCAACCGTGATCGAGTCGCCCGTGTGCACGCCCATCGGGTCGATGTTCTCGATCGAGCAGATCACGATGAAGTTGTCGGCCGAGTCGCGGATGACCTCGAGCTCGTACTCTTTCCAGCCGATCACGCTCTCTTCCACCAACACCTGGCGCGTCGGCGACTGCTGTAGAGCCCAGGCGAGCTTCGGCCCGAGCTCTTCCTGCGTTTCGACGACCGCGCCGCCCGAGCCGCCGAGCGTGAAGCTCGGCCGCAGGATCACCGGGTAGCCGGTGTACTCGACGATTTTGAGCGCATCTTCCAAGTTCGTCGCGTAGTCCGAGCGCGGACATTCGAGGCCGGCCTTGGCCATCGCCTCCTTGAACAACAAGCGATCTTCGGCCTTGCGAATGGCGTCGACCTGCGCGCCGATCAAGCGCACGCCGTGCTTGGAGAGCACGCCCGAATCATGCAGATCGAGCGAGAGGTTGAGCGCCGTCTGCCCGCCGAGCGTCGGCAAAAGCGCGTCCGGGCGCTCGCGCTCGATGATCGCCGTCAGGGTCTCGACCGTGAGCGGCTCGACGTAGGTCCGGCGCACGAGCTCCGGATCCGTCATGATCGTGGCTGGGTTCGAGTTGACGAGCACGACGTCGTAACCGAGCCCGGTCAGCGCCTTGGCGCCCTGGGTCCCCGAGTAGTCGAACTCGCACGCTTGCCCGATCACGATGGGGCCCGAGCCAATCAGCAAGATCTTCCGGATATCGTCCCGACGCGGCATCGGACAGCGGCCTACCACACGAACGCCCATGGCTCGCGGGAAAAGGTGGCGAGCGCAAATCGCCCCGCTTTTCCCTGGAATCGGCGGCCGCGAGCGCTCGCTTTCAAGGCAGCTTCCGAGCCGGGCCGCGAGCGGCGTCGCGAGACCGATCTGAGCCGTGGTATGAAAAATGGCCATGCACCATCGGGTACTCGGCCGTGCGCTGCGCCGTCTGACGTGGGTCGCGTGCGCTGGCGTGCTGTTCGGCAGCGCAACCGCATTCGCCCAGAGCTCGTCGGATCAGCTCGCGCGACGCCACTTCGACTCCGGTGTCGCGTATCTCGAGGAGAGCGACTACGACAACGCCCTGCAGGCGTTTCAGAAGGCCTATGACCTCTCGAAGCGCCCCGAGATCTTGCTGAACCTCGCTACCGTCCATGAGCGCAAGGCAGAGCTTTCGGCGGCGGTGGATGCTCTCACGCTCTATCTCAGCCAAGTGCCGCCGAGTGACGAGCACGTCGAGACCGTGAAGCTTCGCATCCAGAATCTCCAGAAGCGCATCGCGGACGAGAAAAGCGGCGTCGCGCCCCCTGCGCCCACGCCCGCGCCCGCCGCGACCAGCACGTCGGCACCCGTGCCTGCTCCAACGCCGGTTCCCCCCGCCGCTCTGACTCCGGTGCCGGCCGCGCCGGCCGCGTCACAGCCGAACCGCATGCCGGCCTTCATTGCGCTCGGCGTGGGCGGACTCGCCGGTGGCGCTTCGCTCGTGACGGGTCTGATGGCGAGCAGCCAGTACGACGACAAGAAAAAAGCCTGCAGCCCCCACTGCACGGACAGCGACCTCTCGAGCGGCCGCACGCTGGCGGTGACCAGCACGGTGCTCACGGGCGTGGCCATCGTCGGCGTGGGTGTGGGTGTCACCTTGCTGCTCACGAGCGGCGGGGCGTCCGAGCAGGCCCGGAACCTCTGGCCGCGGCTCGAACTCCACACCGGAGCGACCGCCGCCAAGGCTCAGGCAAGCTGGCAGTTCTAACGAGGATTTCCCGTAGTCCCGGCGCCAGGCTCGGCCAAAAGGCCGAGCCTCCCACACACGCTTGACGAGCCGGCAACCTTCCGTCATAAGACCGCCCCCGCCATGCCGAAGATGAAGACGAACCGCGCCGCCGCCAAACGTTTCAAAGTGAGCGGGAGTGGTCGCGTTCGCCGCCCAAAGGGTGGCGCCCAGCACGGCTTCATCGGCAAATCCCGTAAGCGTCGCCGCCGCCTGCGTGACAACGACATGGTGGACGGCGCGCTCGAGCACCGCGTCAAGATCATGCTCCCTTACGGGTGAGCGTTACCTTTAGAATTCAGGAGTAGAGAGAAGACATGTCACGCGTCAAACGAGGTCCGTCGCCCCGCCGCCGCCACAAGCGAGTGCTAGAGCAGGTCGAA
>DASYCR010000420.1:0-7910 GCA_036500095.1 Polyangiaceae bacterium | reverse complement strand
CGTGCTCGGGCTCGGCCTGAACTACGCCGCTTATGAGGCCGAGGTGCAACGCGGTGCGCTGCTCGCGATTCCGCGCGGCCAAACCGAGGCCGCGAGCGCGCTCGGCCTCTCGCAAGGACAGATTCTTCGGCACGTGCTCTTGCCACAATCGCTGCGCAACGCGCTGCCCGCCATCACCAACGACTTCGTAGCGCTGCTCAAGGATTCGTCGCTCGTCAGCGTGATCACGGTCGTGGAGCTCACCAAGCGCATGACCATCGCCTCTGCCGAGCTGCGCACCTGGCTATTGCCCGGTCTACTCTGCGCGGCGCTCTATCTCGCGATGAGCGTCCCGCTCTCGCGCTGGGCGTTGCGCCTGGAAAGGCGGCTCTCGACGCGATGATCGCGATCTCGGGGCTCGTCAAATCCTTCGGCGCCACGCGCGTGCTCGCCGGCATCGACGCCGAAATCCCCGAAGGGCGCATCGTCGCGCTGATGGGCGCTTCCGGCTCCGGCAAGTCGACGCTCTTGCGCTGCCTCAACGGACTCGAGACGTTCGACGCCGGACGGATCGAAATAGCGGATTTCAAACTCGCCGCCGGCGCGCACGAGCCCGCGCTCTTGCAGCGGCTCCGCTGCAGCGTGGGCATGGTCTTTCAAGACTTCCAGCTCTTCCCTCACCTGAGCGTGCTACAAAACGTGACGCTCGCGCCCCGTCTCGTCCGCGCGCGCTCCGCCGCCGACGCAAACGCCGAGGCCCATGCGCTGCTCGCCGCCGTCGGACTCGCGGATCGCGGCGACGCGCGCCCGCACCAGCTGTCGGGCGGCCAGAGTCAACGCGTGGCGATCGCTCGCGCGCTGGCGCAAGGCAGCCGCGTGCTCTTGCTCGATGAACCGACCAGCGCGCTCGATCCCGAGCTACGAGAAGAAGTGCGTGAGATCTTGCGCCGCGTCGCCAGCGGCGTTCACGCCCCGTCGGCAGACGGCGAGCCTGCGCGCCGCACGTTCGTGCTCGTCACACACGAACTCCGGCTCGCGCGCGAGCTCGCGGACGAGCTCTGGCTCTTGCATCAGGGCTGTATCATCGAGCGCGGGCCGCCGAGTGAGCTTTTGGTGCGGCCGGCCAGCGATGTCGGCCGCGATTTCCTGGCGCGCGCGCTGAGGGGCGGCTGAAAAGGGGGAGCGCTGAGGGGGCGCTGCCCAACCTGCGCGGGTGCGCTCGTCTCAATCTGCGACAAGTCCCAGCACGTAGTTTTGCGACACCTCGTGTGTGTAACGGTGGGACGATAGTGCGATCGCCCCCACCTGACGGCAATCCTTTGAGCGTGGGCGATGTTACGTTGGGAGGTTGAGGGATAGCGCGAATGACCCAAACCCAGCACATGGAGCCGGCGTGGCCTGGCCGCAAAGAGAGAGTGCTGCTCGTCGACGATGAGCCGCAAGTGCTGATCGCACTCGAGGATCTGCTCTCGGAAAAATTCATCGTATACAAAGCCGATTCGGCGGCGCGCGCGCTGGAGCTGGTGGAGCACGAGCGCGACATCGCCGTCGTGGTCTCGGACCAACGCATGCCGAAGATGAACGGCGACGAGCTCCTGACGCGCGTGAGCTCGCGCTGCAGCGCGTCGCGCATCCTGGTCACCGGCTACGCGGATCTATCGGCCGTGATTCGGGCCGTGAACAACGGCAAGATCTTCGCTTACGTATCGAAACCGTGGGATCCCGAGGATCTGCAACTCACGATCGACAAGGGCGCAGAATACTTCCGGCTGACCCGCGAGCTCGCCTACGAGCGTCAGCTGCTGCGCGATCTGATGAATGGCATGCCGGACGTGATCTATTTCAAGGATCGCGCGCTTCGCTTCCTGCGCGCCAATCGCGCGCTCGGCGACATGTGGAACGGCGGCGACTCAGAAGGTCTGGTCAACAAGAGCCTGAAGGATCTGGGCCTCGACGACGAGACGGTCGCCAGCATCGAACGTGAAGAACTGGAGATCATGCGTGATGGCCACGCCGTGACCGATCGCGTGGAAGAGGTGCAACTGGCGGGGAGCACCCGCTGGTTTTCGACGACCAAAGCACCGATTCGAGCCCCCGACGAGCAGATCGTCGGCTTGGTCTGCGTCGCGCGCGAGGTCACCGAGCGCGTGCTCACGGAGAAAAAGCTCGCTCGCTTGAGCCGCATTCACGCCGTGCGGAGCGGCATCAATTCGGCGATCGTGCGCGTGAAAGACCGCCGTGGGCTGCTGCAAGAGACCTGCCGCATCGCGGTTCGCGAGGGTGAATTGCCGCTGGCGTTGATCGCAACCGTGCAGCCGCAAACCGGACAACTGCAGGTCTCGGCCTCCGACGGCGGCGACGAAGGCCTGATCGACGCCATCGACTCGCAGCTGCGTGCTGCCGTGCCTGGCGACGTGTTCTCGCGCGCGCTCAAGAGCCAGAAGCCCTGCGCGATCGACGATTTGGAGCTCGAGCCCGAGTTGGCGATCACGGCGGCACTTCTCCGCCACGGGCACCGCGCGCTCGCGGTCTTTCCGCTGTTCGCGGCGGGCAAGCTCGAGGCGGTCTTCGCGCTGTTCTCGAAACAAGTCGGCTTCGACAGCGAGGAGCTCAAGCTCTTGCGCGAGCTCGCCGACAACCTCTCGCTCGCGCTCGATCATCTCGCGCAAGGGGAGCGCCTCGATTTCCTCGCCTACTACGACGAGCTGACCAAGCTGCCCAAGCGGAACTTGCTGACCGATCGTATCAGTCAGCAGCTCGTCGCTTGTCGCAACGACGGTTGCCGACTCGCGGTCGTGCTGCTCGACGTCGAACGATTTCGTCACGTCAACGAGACGCTCGGGCGGCGCGGCGGCGACAATCTGCTCTTACAAATCGCGGAGCGGCTCAAAGAGTCCCTCTCCCAACACGACACGCTCGCTCGCTTCGACAGCAACTCCTTCGCGATTTTGATTGCTCCGGCGGAGAACGAGTCGGAGCTGGCCGCCAGGCTCGAACGAAAGATCTTGGCTCGCCTGAACGAGTCTTTCACGATCGAGGACACCGAACTGCGCATCTCGGTGAAGGGCGCGGTGGCTCTGTTCCCCTCGGACGGTCAGGAGGTCGACGCGCTCGTGGCCAACGCCGAGGCCGCGCTCAAAAAGGCCAAATCGAGCGGGCAGCGTTACTTGTTCTACGCGCCGAGCATGAACGAGCGCGTGCGCGAGAAACTGACGCTCGAGACCAAGCTCCGTCGCGCCATCGAGCAGGACGAATTTCTTCTCCACTATCAGCCCAAGGTCAACCTGAAGAGCGGACGCGTCGTCGGACTCGAGGCCCTGATCCGTTGGCAAGATCCGAGCGAGGGTCTCGTGCCGCCAGGGCGCTTCATCCCAGTGCTCGAGGAGACCGGGCTCATCTTGGACGTCGGCCGTTGGGTGATGATGCGCGCCGCAGCGCAGTACACGGCCTGGGTCGAACAGGGGCTGACTCCGCCGCGGATCGCCGTCAACGTGTCCGCCATCCAGCTCGGACAGCGTGATTTCGTGCGCTCGGTCGAACAAGTCGCGGCCGAGTATCCGCTGCTCGGCGCCGGCCTCGATCTGGAGATCACCGAGAGCGTCTTGATCGAGGATCTGAACAACAACATCGAAAAGCTGCGCGCCGTCAAAGAGCAGGGGCCGCGCGTGGCGATCGACGACTTTGGCACGGGCTACTCGTCGCTCGGTTACCTGAGCCGCCTGCCGATCGACGCGCTCAAGGTCGATCGTTCGTTCGTGATTCGCATGGCGGAGGACTCGCAGGACATGGCGATCGTCACGACCATCATTTCCCTCGCGCACGCGCTCGACCTCACGGTGATCGCCGAGGGCGTCGAGACCGCCAACCAGGCACATCTGCTGCGCCTGCTCAGGTGCGATCAAATTCAAGGCTACCTCGTGGCCAAGCCGCTGCCCGCCGAGCAGGTGCTCCCGCTCCTGAACATGACGACGACCTTTGCGCCTCCCAAGACGAGCAGCAGCTAGACCCGCGAAAGAGCAAGCCGCGCGCCTGGCCCGCGCGTTGCAGTGCTCGCGGCATGTCCAAACTTTGGCGGTGGGGCGTGCCTCTTTCGCTGCTGGTTCTGCTGGTCCATTGGCTGCTTGCGGCGCCCTATCGAGCGAAGGGCACGAGCGCGCGCCGTGCCGGCGTCACGCTCCGGCAGCGCTCACCGCGTGCGTTTTCCGAGCGCGGCGCAAGCGCGTTGGCTGCGCTCACGAGCGCAGGTAATCCGAGCGCGAGCGACGCTCCGCCGAGCCTCCGCGAGACGGCCAAGAGCGACACCCCGCCCCTCGCATACACGGACAATTACCTGTTGGTAGGGCTCGATCGCCGGCCATTTGGCGGGGGCGCCGGGCTGTCGGACACGATCGTCGTGGCGGTGTTCGACGAGCCGGGCAGCGCGCTCGGGCTCGTCAGTGTACCGCGCGATTTGTGGGTGGAAATCCCGGGCCACGGCAGTGATCGCATCAACACGGTGATGAACGTCGCGCGCCGCTCGGGCGAGGACCCGCTGGCGCTCTTGGCGCGTGTCATCGAGAACACGCTCGAGTTGCCGGTGAGCCACGTCCTTTCGATCGACATCGGCGTCTTGGAGCGCGCGGTCGACGCGCTCGGCGGCGTCACGGTCGACGTGCCCTGCCCGTTGATCGATCGCTTCGTCGACCCGCGCGACCCTTCCGGCTATCGCCGGCTCGACGTCGCGGCAGGCGCGGTACGCATGGACGGCCTCACCGCCGCTATGTACGTGCGCTCCCGGCACGGCCGCTCCGACTTCAGCCGCGCGCGACGCCAGCAAGCTCTGCTGATGGCGATGCGACACGAGCTACTCGCCGCGGGCTCGCTGCTCAAGTTGCCCGCGTTGCTCGCGGAGTTCGACGGCGCGTTCGAGACCGATATGCGCCGCATCGAGATGCTGGCGCTCATCGCGCGACTCAAGCGCGTGCCTCCCTCTCACATCCACGGCCTCGTGCTCGACACCGAGCAGCTACGCGGTCGGATCACGCCCGAAGGCAAGGCCGTACTCGACGCGAATCGGGGCGCGACAATCGCCGCACTGACCAAACTATTCTCCGCAGCCGCGCCGGGCGCGCCGCCCGCGCTGGCGGTCTGCCCGAAAGCGGACATCGCGCTCGGCGCGAGCTCGGGCTGAAACTTTCGTGACGCGCTGCCTACAGTTCGTGACATCGCGAACTAACAGCGGAAGTGTTGCATGTTGACCCCGAGTGAACTCTGCGTTCGTGAAGATATCGAAGCGAGAGCTCGACGCCGCTGAGAATACTTTGAAGCAGCTTGCGGTCGCGCTCGATAGCGCAGCGCGCTATTTCGAATTCTGCGTTGCAGCATGCAACACCGGAGTTGCACGAGCGTGGGTCGCGTAGACTCGATTTTATTTCGTAGAGCGAGCGTCACTATCGTTTGATCACAAACCAAGTGCGGTTAAGCTAGTGGGCTAAGTGGAAGGAGCCAAGTTGAGCAGCGAAAGCTCCACCGATGAGCTACGCACATTTCTCGCCGAGCATATCGCAGGGTACGAAGAGCTAGAGCTTTTGGTTTGGTTCGCTAGCGAGCCTCAGCCTACTCAGGCTCACACCGTAGAACAGGCGGCAGGCGCGTTCTCGATTCCGATGCCGGCAGCGCTCGCAGCGCTCGAATCGCTCGTGGTTTGTGGTCTTCTCGCCCCGGGTAACGGCGCGTACACGTACGTGTATTCACCCAGGAATGAAGCCTCGCGAGCGAGCGTCGAGCTACTCCTGCAAGAGTACGCGCGCAATCGCGTGCGCGTGATCGGGCTGATGACGGAGAGCTCGCTGAATCGCTTGCGCAACTCCGCCTTGCACACCTTCGTCGGCCGCCTGCGCGCGCATGGCCCGCAAGACGAAGAGGAGTGAGTTTTGGGGCGGAGTGTCCCGCACTCCGCGTTGCGACCGATCCACTCTGTTGCGCTCTAGCTCACGGGTATCAGGTCTGCCCGGCGCGTGTCGTGAACGGCGAGCAGGCGCTGTAGCTTTGCGTTGCTCTCGGCGGAGACGACGCGCCGCGTGTCACCGGCCAGAAACCAGGCGATCGTGCGCCGGATGCCGTCCGCGAAACGAATGCGCGGTGCGAACTCCGGCACGATCCGCCGAATCTTCGCGTTGTCGAAAATCGCGCTGTGCGCTTTGTCGCCGAGGAGCGTGCCGGCGTACTCCGGCAGCACGGCCACGATGTCTTCGGAGGCCATGTGCACGATCTTCGCCCGCGTGCCCGCGGCTTCGGCCACGGCCTGGTGGATGGCGTCCCAGGTCAACAGCTCGTCGCTCGTGATGTGAAAGGCGTGGCCGAGCGCTTGCGGATTGCCCAGCAAGCCCGCAAAGCCCACGGCAAAATCCTGAGCGTGCGTGATGGTCCACAGGGACGTACCGTCACCGTGCACCACGATGCGTTCCCCACGCAGCATGCGATCGACCAGCGTCCACTCCTGCCAGCTCGCGAACGGGAGCGGGATGACCGTGTCGTACGTCAGCGACGGCCGCACGATCGTGACCGGAAAGCCCGTGTCTCGATAGGCCGTGAGCAGCCGCTCTTCGCAGGCAATCTTGTTTCGGGCGTAGTCCCAAAACGGATTCACGAGCGGCGTGCTCTCCGTAATGTGCGGGGACGCTGGCGGCTTTTGATACGCCGAAGCCGAGCTCACGAACAGATACTGGCGCGTGCGATCGGCGAACAGCCGCAAGTCGCGCTCGATATCCGGCGGCGTGAACGCGATGAAGTTCGCGACCACGTCGAACGACAAACCGAACAGCACCTTGGCCGCGGCGGCCTCGTCGTTGACGTCCGCGTTGAGCAGGCGCGCGCCAGGCAGTTCGGCGCTGCGTCTCCCTCGGTTGAGCAGATAGAGCTCGTGCCCACGCTCCAGAACGAGTCGACTGCAGGACGCGCTGATATTGCCCGTGCCGCCAATGAACAGGACGCGCATGCCCTACAGGTTTACTCGAAATCAATTGCGCGCTAGCGAGAACCGGACATCATTTCGCGCACACAGCCATGCTGGTTCATGACGTGACCGACGCGAACCTCGCAGCCGTTCAGGCATTTCTCGAGCGGCACGCCGAAACGACCCTGTTCCTGGCGTCGAGCCTAGCCAGCTTCGGCCCCCGGCGCGGGGAGAGCCTGAACTCGGGAAACTTCCGCTGCTTGCGAGAGCGCGAGCAGATCATCGGCGTATTTTGTTTGTCGGGGCGCGGCAGCATCTTGGTCGAAACGGGCGGGCGCACCGATCTCGGAGCCACCATCGTCGATGCTTGCCGGGCTGACGATTTACCGATCGGCGGCGTGCTCGGCGAGTGGCGCGGGGCAGAGTCGACCAGCCAGGTGCTAGAGCAGTCGTTCGGTTTCCACGTTCGCTATCGATCGCGGGAGCTCTTGTATCGTCTCGAGCTGCCTCATTTGACTCCGGACGCCGAGGAACTCGCGCAGGTTCGGCGGCTCACGGCGCAAGACTTCGCACAGTGGCGGCCTCACTACGCGGCCTACCTACAAGAAGAAGGCTTGCCCGTACAGGGGAGCCCGGAGCAGCAGCGAGCGAACTTCGAAGCGGCAGCGAGCGCGCAGCGCTGGTGGGGCTATTGGCAGGGCGGAGAACTCCTGGCCACGATCGCGCTCAATGCGGTGCACCAACGAATGGGCCAGGTCGGCGGCGTCTTTACCTCGCCGCCATTCCGCCGACGCGGCCTCTCGCGGGCCACGCTCAAAGTCATGCTGAGCGACTGCCGGCGCGTGCACGGGCTCGACAAGCTCGTGCTCTTCACGGGACGGAACAACCTAGCGGCCTGCGCCCTGTACGAATCCTTCGGCTTCAGCCAATTCGGCGAATTTGGCCTATTTTTCGGCGCGTACGACGCGACGTGACGCTCACTTTTCGGGCGTGACGA
>DASYCR010000419.1:0-3466 GCA_036500095.1 Polyangiaceae bacterium | reverse complement strand
TTCGTCGGTGGCGACGAACTCCGTGAGCAGGCCGCGCGCGGCGCGTTCAGCGACCGGTGCGTATCTCTTGCGGTCGATCAAGCCGAGCCGCACCGCCTTGGCCAGCGCGTAGGCGAACATCGCGCTCGCGGACGACTCCTTGTAGTTTTTGGCTCGTTTGGGCGCGTCCAGCACTTGCCAGAAGACGCCGCTTTCCGCGTCCTGCACGGACGCGATCGCCGCTGCCAAGCGCTCCAGCACCGCTTGCACGGGCGCGCGCTGCGGATGATTCTTCGGCAATAGCTCGAGCACGTCGACGACGGCCATCGCGTACCAACCGAGCGCGCGCCCCCAGAATTGCGACGAAGTACCCGTCTTTGGATTCGCCCAGCGCTCGCTCTTCGACTCGTCCCAGCCGTGATAGAGGAGGCCGCTTTTTGGGTCGCGCAAATGCCGCTCGGCGAGCAGGATCTGGCGGGCCACCTCGTCGAGATCCGCGGGCTCCGCGAAGGTCAGGCCATACTCAGCCAAGAATGGCGACGCCATGTAAATGCCGTCGAGCCACATCTGGTGTGGGTACTTTGCTTTGTGCCAGAAGCCGCCATCCCGGGTGCGCGGCTGCGCTTTCAGCTGCGCGCGGAGCGCGGCGAGCGCGTGCTGATAGCGTTGCTTATCCGCGGGCGTTTGGGCCTGGGCGTACAGCGAAAACAGCACTTTGCCCATGTTGATGGCGTCTAGATTGTAGTCCTCGGGCCTGTAGCCCTTGATGTTGCCTTCTGCGTCGAGCAAGCCGTCGACCGTGCGCTTGACGTACTCGAAGTACGCCGGGTCGTGCGTCTTCTCCCAGATCGCGAGAAAGCCCTTGAGCTCGAGGCCGGAGTCGTACTCCCACTTGTCCGTGAGCCCGGCAGGCCGCTCGGTCATCAAGGCGCTCGCCGTGCGCTCGGGCCAAGGCAGAGCAGCGCCGTGTCGCGGCGCATGGCTCTTCAGGGCGAGCGTGACCCGTAGCGGGCTCTGCAAGCGCTGTGCGGCGTCCGCGCTGAGCGCCGCCCAAGCAGCGGCGTCCGCGACGTCACCGCCCTTGTCCCAGCCCGCGCCGGCCAAGTACGTCGCGGACGCTTGGTCGGCGGGCAGCGTGCTCACGATCAACCGGTCCGTCTCGCTGTCGGCGAAGGTGTCCTGCGCGTCCGGCGCGTCGATCACGGTGCAGCCGATGTGTCCGCTGTCACCTTTGATCGGTTCCCAAGAGCGCACGAGGTGTGCGGCGGCGTCGTTCTCGAGGCTGGCGCCTTCGTGCTTCGCGACGCCGATGGCGATCGAGAGCCGCTGCCCGTGAACAGCTCGCTCGACCTTGAAACTACTCTGGTAGCGGTCGAAGTGACTGCCGCGGTCGACGGTCACGCGCTTGACCTCCGAGACCTTACCGCCGGCAGTCTGCCATGGCGCGTAGCTGAGCTCGAAGATCAGCCGAATGGGTCCGTTGGCGAGTACGCGCGACGCGCTGAAATTCTTGGAGACGGCGAGTTTGCCTTTTTCCCACACGCCAACACCGCCGCAACCGCGTGAGCGCCCCACCGAGTAGAAGTCGGCGCCCTCTCCGTTGTCGTGGTGATAGTCGTCGCGTTGGTACCAGTCGTTGACGACTAGGCGCTCGGTGCGTTTGCACCAGACGTCGATGCCGCTGCTCGTGAGCGGTTCCTTCTCCCAAGTTTCGAGCGCAGGGCCGTACACGCGATGCGCGACGCGGTCATTTTCCCACGCGAAATCGTCGTGACGTTCGCGCACGAAGCGGCCGTACACCTTGAAATCACTCTGCGCCGGCAAGAGCCGTTTGCCTTCCCCGACCGAGAAACTCTGCGTTTCGTTCTTGCCGAGATCGCTCTGAAAGACGAGCTCGTCGGCGAGCTCGTCGCCGTCCGTATCCACGAGCTGCGAGAGTCGCTGCTTGCCCGCGGCGTCGAGCACGACGAGCTTCGCCGTTTGCAGCGACGGCAAGAGCTTGACGAGCTCGCTCAGCTCGAGCGCGATCGTCTCGGCCGGTCGCGCGATGGCCAGCGCATTCTGCACGGAGACAGCGATCGCGTCGGCCGCAGCTTCATTGAGCGGATTGCTGGCGACGGCGATCGGCGCGGGCTCAATTGACGCAGGACGTGCTTCCGCTGCCGCCACGGGCACGCGCCGCGCGGGTGGCGCCACAGTCTGGCTCGCGGCCGCGGCGCAGCTAAAGTTCAAGAGCGCGCACGGAAGCGTCAGTGAAGCGCGCGCAAACCCGATGCGAGCGAGCCCCACGCTGGCAGTCTTTTCCGTTCGGGGCGCGCGTGGCATCGAAATTCACTTGGGTGGAGGCTCGGGCACTTGATCTTCCTTCTGCACGCACGATGACAGATCGAAGATCATGAACTCGAGCGCCTTTTCTTCGGGAGTCAATGTCGTGGACGTGCAGCTGCCGGGGAACGGGGTGAGGTTCGTCGACGAGTCGCCGCTGTTGCTCACGTGCAGATCCGTGTGCACGACGCGCCCGCACACCGGCGCGCCGCCGTCCGGGATCGCGTCCGCGGCGGGCACCGGCGTATTGATGGTGACGTAGAAGTTGTCCGCGGGCGTGTCCGAGTAGATCCAGCGCTGCGCGAGCGGAGGGTGGACCACGCCGCCGGACGTTTGCGGTTTGGTGATCGTGATCATACCCGGGGCAGAGGTCGCGCCCACGGCTTGGAGCCACTCCGCGAACGCCATGCCCTTCGGGAAGCTCTGATCGATGGTCGCGACGGCCGGCGGCGGATCTTTGCCCGAGGCGGCGCTGAAGTCGGTTTCGGCGTCTTGGATGTTCGAATCGGATTGGCTGATCCAGCGAAAATGGATGTGATCGAGGAACACGCGACCGCCAGTATCCTCGAACGCCTCGAGCTTGCTGATGTTCGCGGAGGTCTGGATATCACTGCACGAGTGCCCTTCGCACGAGAACAGGATCATGTCGTAGTTGGCGAGCTCGTTGTTGTCGAACATCTGAGTCACCGACGGAAATGTGGCTCCGCTGTCGATATTGGGAGCGAATGCGCCCGCGCCGTAGGCATCCCCGGCGTCGTCGATGCAGCCTTGGAACATGTGGACGCTGCCGCCTTCGGCGTCGGTCGAAAACTCCTGATCGTCGATGCCGATTTTTCGCAAGAGGCACTCGAGCGCGTCCGAGTGACCCGTGGAAAATGCGATCTTCGGCAGCGAGCCCTCGCTTTGATTGCGCGGCAGCCGGGTGAGCTCCGCGTCCGTAATCGGATTGTCCTGGCAGGGCAGGACCGCAGGAATCGTCGTGCGGCGCCGCCATTTGCCGACCTGGATCACGAGCGGAATATCGCCGCCGGTGGGGACGTCCTCGAGCACGAAATGGCCGCTCGAATCGGTGAGCGTGACCGCCAGCGCCGGCACGGGCGTGGTGCAGCTGTCGCAAGCAGGGCCGTGCGTGATCGGCGGATCCGTGGGATCTTTCGGCACG
>DASYCR010000418.1:0-1832 GCA_036500095.1 Polyangiaceae bacterium | reverse complement strand
GACCGTGACCACGGCCAGGATACGATCGCCTTTGACGAGAGCGGCGGCGAAGCTCTTGTCCGCGAGCGAGCCGCGGGTCTCGATGCGATCCCAGCTCACGGCGTGTCCGACGTACGAGATCGACACGTCGTAGTGCTGACTCCAGAAGAAGGGCGCGTCGCTGAAGGGTTTGCCGCGGCCGAGCAGGCTGCGCGCGGCGGCTTGGCCTTGCCGCTCGGCGTGCGCGAAGTGCTCGACGCGCGTGTGCCCGCCGCTGATCGGATCCGGATAGCGAGCGACGTCGCCGGCAGCGTACACGTGCTCCGCGCTGGTCTTGAGCAGCGCGTCGACCACGATGCCGCCCTTCTCCACGGCGAGCCCCGCGCTCTCCGCGAGCTCACTGCGAGGCGCGACGCCCACGCCGACCACGACCAGGTCCGCCGCGAGCTCACTGCCGTCGTCAAGAGTGACGCCCTTGCTCGTAATCTTTTTTGGGCCGTGGCCGAGGTGAAAGACGACGCCGTGCTCCTCGTGCAATTGCTGGATGAAGTGCCCGAGCTCCTCGCCGAGCACGCGCGCGAGCGGCAGCGCTTCTTGGCCGACCACGTGCACGTTCAGGCCGCGATGTCGCAGCGAAGCCGCCGCCTCCAGGCCGATGAAGCTCGAGCCAATCACGACCGCGTTTTGCTTGCCCTCGGCGCCCGCGATGATGGCGCGGCTGTCGGCGAGCGTGCGCAGTACGTGCACGTGCGAGAGCTCCGCGCCCGGGATCTCGAGGCGGCGCGGACGGGCGCCGGTCGCTAGCAAGAGCGCGCCGTACTCGAGCTGCCGCCCGCTCGCGAGCACGACGCGGCGAGCGTTCGGCTCGAGCTTTGCCACCGGGTCACCGAGCACGAGCTCCACCGAGAGCTCTTGGTAGAAGTCCGCGCCTCGCAGCGGGATCCACTCTTCGGGCGCGTTGCCCGCCAGGTAGTCTTTCGACAAATTGGGGCGATCCACCGGACCCGGCGCTTCGTCGCCGATCAGCGTGATGCTGCCGCGATAGCCCTCGCGGCGGAGCGCTTCGACCGCGGCTGCGCCCGCGGGTCCGGCGCCGACTACCACGATCGACACCGGAACGGACGCCCCCTCGAGCTCGCGGCGCGGCAGCTCTTTCTTGGCGCCGACACTCACGCGCGCGCCAGCGCGAACGATCTGGTACGCAGGGATCGGCGACAGCGCGGGACCGCCGACGGCCTCACCTGTCTCGAGTGAAAAGCAGGCGTGGTGCCAAGGGCAACGCAGCGTGCCGCCGACCACGAGCCCCTCCGCGAGCGGTCCGCCGTAGTGCGAACACGTCGCGCCGAGCGCGCACACGTCGTCCCCGCGACGCACGACCACGACGGCTTCGCCGTTGGCGTGGCCGAGCAGCGGCTCGCCCTCTTTCAGCGTGGACAGCTCGATGCCCGCAACCAGATCCGGTCCCGTGAGCTCCGTGTTGCTTGATCCCATGCGCTCTTCATTGCGCGGCTCGCGCGCGTGCGCAACTATGAATTGAATTTCGCGGGTCGACGCGATCGCGAGTGGCAAAAACGCATCGTGGCGATGTCGCTCGCGGGCCCTTGGTTACACGGAATCTAAGGTTCGATCACGCCCGTCCCGATCAAGATCGCAAATGTGGCGGCCAGCACCGCCGCCACGATCAGCGCGAGAGTCAACGCAGCGCGACGGCGTGAGTCTCGCTCGAAGCGTTCCTCCGGGTCGCCGCCACGATGTAGTTCCGCGAGCGCTTCGAGGTCAGGTGCCGAGGTCGTGCCGGAGAGCGGCTGCAAGGCGTCTTCGAGCGCTTCGGTTACGATCCGGTGCGGGTCCGT
>DASYCR010000417.1:0-4122 GCA_036500095.1 Polyangiaceae bacterium | reverse complement strand
TCTGCATGATGCTGCCATGCAGTTCGATCGGCGCCCGACTGCCGGCGCGGGCGTGCAAGTCGTCCACGTTTTGGGTGATCAGCGTGAAGCGCGTGAAGAGCGCTTCCATGTGCGCGAGGGCGCGGTGGCCAGCGTCGGGTGTCGCCTCGGTAACGAGCTTGCGTCGGAAGGCGTACCAATTCCATACGAGCTTCGGGTTGTCGCGAAACGCGTCAGGCGTCGCGAGCTCTTCGGGGCGGTACTGCGCCCAGAGCCCCGTCTGCGCGTCGCGAAAGGTCGGGATACCGCTTTCCGCGGAAACGCCCGCGCCGGTGAGCGCGGTCACGGCGCGAGCGCGACGCAGCGCGGACAAGAGTTGAACGGGGATCATCGAGCGCACGCAATTTAGCAGATGCGACTTTCGCCAAGTTATCCCCAGCCCAGGCGTATGTTGTGGAAAAGGCCGATTTTTCACAAAGTTCACGTGGGTGTCCTTAAGTTTTCGCACGAGCCGCCGTTTGCGCGGCCGATGATGAACGTTCGTCACGTAGCGAGCGATCGAACTGAAGTGTTGGTCGTCGACGACGATGACGAATTGCGAGCCGCGATGCGGCGCATCTTGGAAAGCTCGGACTTCTCGGTGGAGGTTGCCGCGGGCGGAGGCGACGCGCTCGACGTGCTCGACGCCGGGCGGCAGTTCGACTGCATCGTGACGGATCTGCAGATGCCGGGTATTCACGGGGTCGAGTTCTTGCGCCGCATTCGCCATCGCGATCTGGACGTGCCGGTGATCGTCGTCACCGGCAATCCGTCGTTGCAGAGCGCGATCTCGGTCATCGAATACGGCGGTTTTCGCTACCTCAGAAAGCCGTTCGATACGCGAGTGTTCGTCGACACCGTGCGCGAAGCGGCCGCGATGCATCGTTTGGCGGTGCTCAAGCGGCGCGCGCTCGAGCTGTGCGAATCGGGAGCGCTGCTCGGCGATCGCGCGGGGCTCGACGCTCACTTCGACGCCGCGCTGGAGAACCTATGGATCGCCTTTCAGCCGATCTTGTTCTGGCCCGAGCAGATCGTGTACGGCCACGAAGCCCTGGCTCGCTCCACGAATCCGACGCTGAGCACGCCACAGCTTCTGTTCGACGCGGCGCTCCGCCTGGGCCGGCTGCGTGAACTCGGTCGTCGCATTCGGGCGACGGTCGCGCAGAGCCTGCGATCGGCGCCGCCCGAAGGGCTCGTGTTCGTGAACGTGCACGCCGCGGATCTGGCGGATGATGAGCTGCTCGACGACCGCGCGCCGCTCAGCGCCCACGCGCGTCGCGTCGTGCTCGAGGTCACCGAGCGCGCTTCGCTCGACGCGGTGAGCGACGTGCGCGGCCGGATCGCGGTCCTACGCAAGCTCGGCTTTCGCATCGCCGTCGACAACCTCGGCGCGGGTTACGCCGGGCTCGCCAGCTTCAGCCAGCTTGCGCCCGACATCGCCAAGCTCGACATGTCTCTCGTGCGCGACATCGACAGCTCCCCGGATAAATCGCAGATCGTGCGCTCGATGATCGCCGTCTGTAAAAACGAGCTCAATACGCGGGTGATCTGCGAGGGAGTCGAGACGCCGG
Organism: Polyangiaceae bacterium; assembly: GCA_036500095.1. GTDB lineage: Bacteria > Myxococcota_A > Polyangia > Polyangiales > Polyangiaceae > PMG-095. The sequence continues at coordinate 2,533 of DASYCR010000417.1, read as the reverse complement.
CCGAGCGGGACGCGCTGAAGGCGCTCGGGGCCGAGCTGCTCCAGGGGTATTTGTTCGGGCGCCCCGGCGCTACGTTCAGCGCGTAGATTTTCGCTGTGCGACAATCTGCTACACGTCGCAGCGAGCCAAGCGCGTGCGTGGCCTGACGATTTATCGATCGTTCGGCGACGAATTCGTCATCATATGCAGGCATGCGGAGTGTTTCTTTCTCGGTCTTGCTGCTGCTGATGGCCTGTTCGCGCCCGGAGCCGGTCAACCGCGGCAGCGTATTTGCCGGTCAGGGCGCGACCGTCGCGACGCCCAAGGAGGTGCCGCTCACGGCCGACGCTCCGGCGCTCAGCGGCCCCTGCGCCGCGGGCACGCCGGCGAGCGACGTCGCCCTGCTCGACGACTTCGAGGACAACGACGCCAAGCCGTTCAAGGCGTTTCAACGGGAGGGCTGGTGGTTCACGGCCGCCGATCCCACCGAGGGTGGCAAGCTCTCGCCCGCCAACGGACAGTTCATGCCGACGCGCTTGCCCGCGAACGAGGCCAGCAAGACCAACCTGTTCGCGATGCACGTTCAAGCGTCCGGACAAACGGACTGGGGCATCACCGCGGGCACCACGCTGCGCTGGGTGAAGGAGGGCGTGCGCTGCCCGCTGAACGTGTCGGCCTTTCAGGGCATCAAGTTTCGCGCCAAGGGGCCCGGCACGTTGCAATTCAAGGTGGACGTGCCCGGGACGATGCCCCCGGACGGGGGCGGCGTTTGCAGCAAGGGCTGTTACGATTCGCCCGGCAAGCTGATCATGCTGAGCGATCACTGGGACGACTACTTGGTCACCTGGGATCGCCTGCAGCAAGGTGGCTGGGGTACCGAGGTGCGCTTCGACCCCGCGCGCGTGCTCGGCATCGAGTTCTCGGTCGGCGTCAAGCTGCTGCCCGCGGACTTTTGGCTCGACGACATCGAGTTCGTCCCCAAATCGCCGCCGCCCGTGGCCGCCGCCCAGGCCACGAAGGGTTGAGCCGCGCCGTGGCAGCTCGCGTGAAGTCGAGCGGAGCGCGCGGGTCAGAGCGCGCGAAAGGCCTAGTCGAGGGATCAAGAGTTTTGCGCAAGCACTCCCGGGGCGCGGGTGGCGCTTCGACATACCCGAAGGGGTGGGCAGTGGCAGCGTGCGCGCTCTTCGCGACGATTGCCACGGCCTGCGCGAACGGCTTGGGCCACGGCGCTGCGAGCCCTGGTGCGCCGAGCACGCTCTTGCCCGCGCGCGTGCGTCGCCTGACCAACGTCGAGTACGAGCGCAGCGTGAGTGAGCTCTTGGCCACGCGCGCGGAGCTCGCGAACGAGCTGCCGCCCGATCTGCGCCAGGACGGCTACACGCGGAACGCCGCGCAGGTGTTGCCGAGCGAAACGCTCGCGCGGCTGGACGCGCTGACGCGGCCGTTGGCGCACGACGCGGCCGCGCATCGCCTGGCTGAGCTGGTCCCGTGTGCGTCGGTCGCGAGCGATTCTTGTGCGCGTGAGCTGGTCGAGACGCTCGGCCGCCGCGCATTTCGCCGGCCGATCGGCTCGGCCGAACGCGAGCGCCTGCTCGCCGCATTCGACGTAGGTCGGGCTGACGGCGGCGGGTTTGCGGGCGGCGCGGAGCTCGTGCTGCGCGTGCTGCTGCTATCGCCGAGTTTCATCTACACGAGCGAGCTCGGCGCGGGCGGCGCGCCCGGCAGCGTCATCACGCTCGACCCGTACGAGATCGCGTCCGAGCTGTCGTACACCGTACGCGGTGGGCCGCCGGACGACGCGTTGCTCGCGGCCGCCGCTGATGGGTCTCTGCTGCAGGCGCGCGTGCGCGAACGCGAAGCGCGTCGCCTGGTCGCCGAGAACGACACGCGCCACCAGTTCCGTCGTTTCGTGCTCGAGTGGCTCGAGGTCGACGGACTCGAGCAGAGCGCCAAGACGGACACGACGCTCGTCGACTACGACGCGCTGAAATCGCACATGCTCGACGAGACGCGCGGGTTCGTGGACGAGGTGATGGTCGAGCACGGCGGGTCGTTGCGTTCGTTGCTCACGGCGGGCTTTGCCAGCGTCGACGCGCCGATGGCGCGCTTTTACGGGCTGCACGGTTACGGCGCGGAAGCGTCGCTCGCCGGCAGCGCGCGGCTCGGCATTCTGCAGCAAGCGAGCTTCCTGGCCGCGCACGCGCATGAAGACGCCTCGAGTCCGGTCAAGCGCGGCGACTTCGTGATGCGCCGGCTTTTGTGCCAGCCGGTGAAGCGCCCGGGCGAAGTCGGCATCGATATCGTGTTTCCGCCGCCCGCGCCGAGCACGACGACGCGCGAGCGCTTCGACGTGCACACGATGTCGACCGCGTGCAGCGGCTGCCACGCCGAGCTCGATCAGCTCGGTTTCACGTTCGAGAACTTCGACGAGATGGGCCGCGCGCGCACGAGCGAGCACGGCCAGCCCGTGCGGAGCCAGGCCGTCGTGCGTCTTTCGAATCGCGACGTGTCCGTGGCCGACAGCCGGGAGCTCTCGCGCTATCTGGCGGACGAT
>DASYCR010000416.1:0-3621 GCA_036500095.1 Polyangiaceae bacterium | reverse complement strand
CGCGCGCACGGCGGCCATGCCGTGGTCGAGCTGCGCGACCCAGCCGCTGATCTCTTGGCAGAGGGTGAGCGGCGTCGCGTCCATCAAATGGGTGCGGCCGATTTTGACGATGCCGCCGAAGGCTTTGGCTTTTTCGTCGAGCGTCTCGCGCAGGGCCTTCAGGCTCGGCAGCACTTTGCTGCGTACGGCATCGACACAGGCGAGTGACATGGCGGCTGGGAAGACGTCGTTCGACGATTGACCGCGGTTCACGTGATCATTCGGGTGTACGAGCCGCGTTTCGCCGCGCACGCCGCCGAGGATTTCGCTGGCGCGGTTGGCCAGCACCTCGTTCATGTTCATGTTGCTCTGCGTCCCGCTGCCTGTCTGCCAGACCACGAGTGGAAACTCCGCGTCGTGTTTGCCGACGATCACTTCGTCCGCTGCGGCCACGATCGCGTTGCCGATCCGCGCGTCGACCGCTTTCAGGTCCATGTTGACGAGCGCGGCGGCCTTCTTGACGATGGCGAGCGCGCGCAGAAGCTGCGCCGGCATGCGCTCGCCGGAGATGGCGAAGTTCTGCAGGCTGCGCTGCGTCTGGGCTCCCCACAAGCGATCGTCCGGGACCTCGATGGGGCCGAAGGTGTCGAGCTCGGTGCGGGTGCGGGCTTGGGTCATGCGCGAGGCGTGCACAATTAGGCGCTGGGGATCAACATCCACGCGAAATACCACGTAGATTTGACCAAATTTGCCAGTGTGGGTACTAACCTAGGCATGGCACGAGTCCGCCCTTTCGCCGGAGCATCCTTGCTTGCGGCCGTGCTGGGCCTGACTCCGCTCGCCGCGCGGGCCGCGCCGCCTGATCCCAAGGCCGCTGACGCGGGAGCGTCCGAGCCTGCCAAACCGAGGCCCGTCGAGCAGAAGCCGGCCGATGTGAGACCGAAGGCCGCCGAAAAGCCGCGTACCACCAAGGCGATCGAAAAACCGAAGGCTGCTTCCAAGGCCCCCGAGGTTGCCAAGGCCGTCGACAGCGGCAAGCCGCTCGAGCCCGCTAAACCAGTGGAGGCGTCCAGGCCGGCGACAGTCGTCAAGCCTGCTCCTGCCACCGATCCGCAGCGAGGCGTAGGGGCGCGCTCGGTGGGCGCTTTGCCCATGGCCGAGGCGCCCGAGCCCGCGTCGCAGATGGAAGCTCCGCCGAGCAAGGCGACCAAGCCGGAGAAAGCCGAGAAGCCGGAGAAGCTCAGCGCGCGAGCGAGCCACCAAAAGGGCAAGGCCCCGCGCAAGCCGTCCGCGACGCTGCCGGCGGATGCTCCTCGACTCGCGCCTGACCGCGCTGCCCGCCAAAAAATCGCAGATGGCCTGACTGATGAAGATCTGCGCGCGGGCAAGGACGACCCGGAGCTACGCTCGCTACGCGCCGCCGAGCGCGTGCTTTTTCCGCGTCCGCTCGCGGGCATCGAGCCCGGCTGGTCTTGGGATCTGCCCGAAGCAATCGGTCGCGGCGGACCGGAGGTGATAACCCAGGGCGCGCCGTCGCTCCATTCTAGCGAGCCGCGTCACGATGCGCTCGAAGGCGCGCCCGACGCCGCCTGGTTGAAGAGCCTCACGCTGCCGAACTTGCCGATCGTGCTCGATGAGTTCGTGATCAAATACCTGCGCTTCTATCGCGACAGCTCGAGCGGCAAGTCGATCGGTAAAGTGTGGGCGAAGAAGAGCGGTCGCTACACCGCTGCGATCAAGAGCGAGCTCGCGCGCGCGGGAGTACCGACCGATCTGGTCTGGCTGTCGATGATCGAGAGCGGGCACAACCCGACCATCACTTCACCAGCCGGTGCCGCCGGCCTGTGGCAGTTCATGCCCGACGCGGGGCGCACCTACGGGCTCACGGTCGACCGCTGGGTGGACGAGCGGCTCGACCCCGAGCGTTCGACCGAAGCCGCCAGCCGCTATTTGAGCGATCTGTATCGCCGCTTCGGCAGTTGGGAGCTGGCGATCGCTTCCTACAATATGGGCTACGGCGGGCTCACGCGCACGATTCGCAAGTTCAACAGCAACGATTTCTGGGAGCTCGTGCGGTACGAGGCGGGAATTCCCTGGGAAACCACGCTGTATGTGCCGAAGATCTTCGCGCTCGCGATCGTGATGAACAACAAACAAGCGTTCGGGCTCGATCTCGTACCGAGCGATCCGCCCGAAGCGTTCGATGTCGTCTTGGTCGGGCCAAGCGTCGGGCTCGACGATGTGGCGCGCGCGGCGGGTGTCCCGGGAAGCTCGATCCAAGAGCTGAATCCGGCGTACTTGGCGGGGCGCACGCCGCCCTGGGTGGCAGGCTCACCCAAGCCGAGCTGGCGCGTGCGCGTGCCCGCCGGCAAAGGCAGTGCGTGCACCTCTGCGCTGGCTCGCTCTTCGATCGTGGATGACACGCTCGAGGCCTACGTCAGCAAGTTCGGCGACACCGTGGAGTCGATCGCCAACGCGCACGGCACGAGCGAAGCGCGGATTCGCGCGATCAACCACGTCGAGCCGAAAGAAGTACTGGCAGCGGGCACGGTGCTCTTGGTTCCACGCGGCGCGCGCAGCGCGGCGACCGAGCCGAATGACGACGTCGTGGTCGTCCCACCGCGCGAGTTCGCGTATGCCGACCGTTCACGCCTCTTTTACCGCGTGCTGCCGAGCGACACGCTGAGCCGCGTGGCCAACGTGTTTTCCGTCAGCGTCGCCGACATCGGCTTGTGGAACGCGCTCGACGAAGGCGCGCGCTTGCAATCGGGCATGGCGCTGCAGCTCTTCGTCGACAAGAGCAAGACCTTCACGGCGCGCACGGTTTCTGCCGGGCAGACGCGCGTGCTAGTCGCGGGCACGCCGGAATTCTACGACTACTTCGAAGGGCAGAACGGCAGGAAACGCGTGGTCGTGAGCGCGCGTGACAACGACACCTTGGCGACTCTGGGCAAGCGCTACGGCATGACCGTGGGCAGCATGGAGCGTGTGAACCGCCGCTCGCGCACGGACAAGCTGCGGGCTGGCGAGGGCATCGTCGTATACGTCGACCGCGGCCGCGCGGTCGCGCCGCACAAAGACGAGCCAGACACCGACGTATTGGCGAGTGGCACGCTCTCGCCGCTTGCCCCTGCCAAAGAGCCGGAGGCGCGTGAGCCGGCGGTCGAGACCGCCGACCCCGACGTGACCGACATCGCGCCGCTCGCCAATGGATCGCAAGTCACGCAGCCGGCCACGCACGCGCCGTAGCCGCTAGCGCGCGCGGCGAGACAGCCGATTTCCGCGCCAGGATCTGGCGCTTTACTCGGGTAAATGGGACTCCTTAGCTATGTCTAGCCTCAGCGCCGTGGTGCTTGCCGCCGGTCTCGGCACGCGCATGAAGAGCCCGTTGCCCAAGGTCTTGCATCCGATCGCAGGGCGGCCGCTGGTGCACTACGCCGTACGCGCGGCGTTCGACGCGGGGGTGGCGCGCGTGATCGTCGTGACGAGCGGGCAGCGCGAGATCGAGGAAGCGCTAGCCAAGGAGTTCGGAGACCGCATCGTGACCGTGGTGCAAAATCCGGCGCGCGGCACGGGAGATGCCGCACGCATCGGGATCGCGGAAGTGAGCACCGAGCGCGTGCTCATTCTGTGCGGAGACAC
>DASYCR010000415.1:0-5273 GCA_036500095.1 Polyangiaceae bacterium | reverse complement strand
CCGCACCCTGCCCGCAACCCCCGCCACTGCCGCCGTTACCCGAGACGCCGCCGTTGCCCGAGACGCCACCACTCCCGCTGGCTCCCGCACTGCCACTGGCTCCGGCATTCCCACTGGCTCCGGCACTGCCACTGGCTCCGGCATTCCCACCCGCTCCCGCACTACCACTCACCCCGGCACTGCCACTCGCTCCGCCGCTGCCACTCGCTCCGCCGCTGCCACTCGCCCCCGCACTGCCACTCGCTCCGCCGCTGCCACTCGCTCCCGCACTGCCACTCGCTCCCGCACTGCCGCTCACTCCCGCACTGCCACTCGCCCCCGCACTGCCACTCGCCCCCGCACTGCCACTCGCTCCCGCACTGCCGCTCACTCCCGCACTCCCTCCCGCAGAGTCCCCGGCGCCCCCAGCCGTCCCGTCGCCGCCCGCGCCACTCGCACCGCCCGCGCCACTCGCACCGCCACCGCTTCCCGCCGCTCCGCTCTGACCCGCCGCACCCGAACTCGCACCGGCCGTGCCTGCGACGCTACCCGCGACCCCTCCCGCACCCGCGCTCACGTCGCCTCCCGCACCCGCGCTCACGTCGCCTCCCGCTCCCGCAGCCCCCGTACCCGTACCCAGCAGCAACTGAGGCGCCACCGCGTCGCCGCACTGCAAACAAAAGCTCGCGCAGAGCGCCGTCAAAAGCACCGTACTGATACGCACGCGATCAAATTCAAGCGCTTGCATTGGGTTCACTCCGCCAATCGTCCGAGTTCTTGGACGGCCGATCAGCCACGAATACTCACTCCCACCAGGACGAAAAACAATCTAAACGATCCCGACCTCGCCCTGCGTCCCGTTGCGCGGCCCGGGCAAACCGGAGCCCGCGTTCGCGCGCCGGGCCGCTGCTCGCGTCCGTTTTCGCGATTCGGGTGAGCATTCGTCAAGGCTCCAAAAACACGACGTTCAGCGAGAATCCGTTGCAGGTGAAGTTCGCAATGGTTGTCATGTCGGGACCATACTGCGGGTTCACGCTCATATCGACCGGACCTGTTGGGCCCAATCGGTAGAGGGATTGCGTGATCCCGGATGCCAGATCGGATTTGAGCGCTGTGAGCACGCTGAGAGATGGATTCGCTACTGCGGAACTCGCAAACGTGCCGATATTATCCGTCACCGGTGCGGAGAGCACGGTGTTGTCGATGGCTTGATACTGCAGCTTGTCGAGTACGACCGTGTGCAGACTGTAAAATGAACCCGTCGGAGCATTCTGCGTCGCGACGAGCGTGGCGCTCTGAATCGATGTGATCTTGGTTGGGTCCCCCAGCGCTGATGTGTCAAATGGCATGAAATTGTAGGCGGTACCGCTGCTCACGCCGGCGACGGACCAAATTTTAACATACAGCGAGTCGACCTCCGGGCAAGGCGAAGGGCCGTAACCTAGGCCGTTGTCGTACGTGCTGTAATAATCGGCGGTCCCACTCGGAATCACCTGCGAGATCTTCCTGAGCGTCGTAAAGCTCGAGTTGAACGCCGCCAGCGCATTGCCCGCGAGATCCGTCGCGCCGGTGCCGATCGAGAGCGCGTAGTCATTGGCGGTCGTGCTCGCGAGCGTCGTGCCCGTTGCATAGGGAAAACCACCGGTCGCTGTCACCGTCAATACGGTCCCCGTTCCGTCCCAGCTCAAGCCGAGCATGGTTGACGTAAAGCCGCTCACAGACACGAACTGCGACACCGACGCGGTGTTCATCGTCTCGCTGAACGTGATCTGGATTGTGGCGTTGGAGGGGATTCCCGTGGCGTGATCCGCGGGCGAGACCGACAAGACCGTGGGCGGCGTCGAATCGCCTCCCGCGCCGCCGCCTCCGATCGCGCCGCCGCCTCCAGTCGCGCTTGCCCCAGCCTCGCCGCCGCTGCTTGCTCCCGAGTTACCACTCGCGCCGGCCGTGCTGTTGCCGCTCGAACCAGCATTACTGCTAGCGCCGGCATGACCAGCACCACCCGCGTTCCCATTGCCGCCCGCGCTCTCGGCCGCACCGGCGTCACCGGCACTCCCTACAGTGCCCGCAGAGCCAGCCTGGCCGCCAACCGCACACGTGTATGTGTCCGCGCAGCTCGTGAACTCGGACGAGCCGCAGCTTTGCGAACCAAACACCGCTACGAAGCCGACCAGACTCCCGACTGCGACCCATGCCGTCTGTTTCATGTCGTTCCCTTCGAGGCCGGAGCTACCACGGAGGCGCTATAGACGAAAGGGATCGCGCGCGAGCGAACGCGAGCGAACGCGAGCGACCTCAGCGGCTAAAAAACAAGCTCTGCCCCGTTCAGCGCACGCCTTCGCCGCCGACGTACTCGTCCGACCAGTCCTCGCCTTCGAAGGGCCAAAATTCTTCGTCGTCGTGGAGATAGCGGGCTGCGTCGAGCGAGTCGATGATCGTTTGCGGCAAAAGGCCCTGGGACAGCGCGTCGACTTCCATTTCGAGTGAGCGCTTTTTTCCGAGCACGGTCTCGATGCGTCCGAGCCGCGCGCGGCGGAGCAGGCGCGACAGCCTGCGATCGAGGCGCACCAGGGCGTCTTTGGCGAGCCCGAGCGACTCGGCCTCGACGGCAAGGCGCAAGGTCTGCGCGTCGTTGTAGAGCGCGGTCGCACGCACGCGATCATTGCTGATCACGCCCGCCAAATCCGCTCCGGTTTTGCCGGCCTTCGCCGACGGAGGCGGCAGCGCCGCGCGCGCGGCCCGCGCGCGTATCTCGAGCGCGCTGATCTCTTTCTTGAGCGCGTCGAGGTCGTCACTGCGCTTGCCGTTGCCACCGCGCTCGGCGTCGCGGATCAAGCGTTTGAGTTCGGCGATCTGGCTCTCGATCCGCTCCACCTTGTCGAGATCGCCCTGCCCGAGTGGTGTCTCGCTTTGCCCGCGCACGGCTTTCGGCGACGCGAGCTTTTGACTCGCCTGATCGAGTTCGCCCATCGCGCTGCGCAGGCCGCGCATCTGATGATCGAGCTCGGCGAGGCGGCGCGCGGCGCGTCCGTAGTCGGCGTCGATGCGCACCAGGGCGCCCAGCGTGCGCGCGGTCTCTTCGGGCACCCCGAGGCCGGCCGCGGCAGCGTCCGAGCCGGTGCGCACAGACTCCGACAATTTTTCGACGGCCGCGTCGTCTTGCGTCAGCTTGCGCGCGGCGTCGCGCACCGGTTCATAGCGCTTCAAAAATGCGTCGAGCTTGCGATCCGCGGCGGGAAAGTGGCACGTGGCGAGATCGATGTACGCATCGAGGATGTACGTCTCGTCCTCGTAGGGGTGGTTCACCTTCAACTTGTTCAGGTCGTCGATCGCGCGCCGCGCGCCGTCGTAGTCCTTGGCTTCGTAGCGCGTGGTCGCGGTCTCGTAGAGCGCCTCCGGCAAGTCGTCGGAGTCTTGCGGCACGAGGTAGTAGTAATAGCGCGCGTCGTCGAAGCGATACTGCTCGTGCGCCACGCGGCCGAGCCCGAGCCGCGCCAGATCGCGCACACGGAAGAAGTCCATGCCGCCGAAGAGCGGCGCCTTCTTGGGCGTCAATTTGGGATCGGCCACCTTGCAGAACAGCGCCTCACCTTTCGGGTAGTTCTTGCGTTCGACCTCGATCACGCCGGACAGATAGGTAGCCTGCGCCCAGAAGCGCGACTTTTCCGAGACGCGCGCGTAGGCCGCGAGCGCGTCGTCCGACTTGCCTTGTCGATCCGCGAGGCGACCCGAGAGGTAGGCAATGTCGCCGGTGATCTCGTCCGGCGCGCTGCTCGGCACACCCGACAGATCTTTGCTCACCCGCTCGCCCTCGTCGCTCTCGAGCGCGAGATCCACCAAGCTGTGCACGGCGCGGCGGTACCAGGTGTCGGTCGGGGAGCCCGCCAAGAGCCGCGTCAAGTAGCCGCGCGCGGGTTGGAACGCGCCGCCGCGCGCGAGCGCGTCACCGAGCCAAAACACGCACGCGCGTCCTTCTTCCGAGTCCTTGAACGGCTCGAAGCGATCGGACTCGACCAGGTAAACCAGATCCGCGATCGCTTCATCGCGCCGCCCGGAGGAGAGCTTTTCCTCGATCTCCCCCAGGTCATCGCGCAGGCGCTGCACGCTGAGCGGGATCGTCGGGGCAAGCTTCTGGTTGGCGAGCGCCGTCTGGTAGGTGTGCATGGCCGAACCGCGCGTGTCCGTGGAGTCCGCGGGCGCATCGGACGGCTTGGCCGCCGCATCGCTCGCGCTCGGCGCGCCGGCCCCGGACGCGGCGCTGTCAGTCGCGCTCGGCGACGGCGCGGCCGCTGGCTTCGTGGCATCGGCCGCGAAGGCGAGCGCGTGCGCGCTCAGGACAGCGCAGGCGCACAGACCGAGGCGACGACGGATGGCTCGCTTCAATTTTGGACCCGCGCGCGCAGACGCACTCGAAGATCGTATTCGCCGTCTTGATCGTCTGGGAAGTCCTTGCCCATGTCGGAGCCGTCTTGAATGATCATGTGCGCATCGACCAGCTTGCTCTCCGGGATCACCACCGAAAAGCGCGAGCTCTGCCAGGTGCGGTACTCGCGATTGCGCGCGTCGAAGCGTTCCACGTCCACGCCCACGGTGTGATGGCCGGGCGCGACCGCGTGCTCGTACACGACGCGCTCATCCGGCGCGTCGAAGCGATCCGGCGAGGTGAACACCACGCCGTCGTCGAGCGTCACCACGAAGTTCGAGATGCGCGCGTTGTCACCGCGCGTTTCGACGACCACGCGCACCTTGCTCGCGAACAGGGTGGTCGTCAGTGCCGAGACGCGGCTGCGCAGCGCGGCGATGTCGCCGAGCAGCTTGTCGTACTCGACCGGTGGCGGCTGAACGCCGCCGTCGGCGAACTCGTTGGCCTCCGGGTTGAGCGGTGACGGCTTGGGGCCCGCGCTGCCGGCGGGCTTGGCCGGTGGGGGCGGACCGAGATCGTCGCCGGCGCTCGGTGTCTGCGCGCTCGACGTGGCCTCCGCGTTGTCCGCTTTGCTGTCCTTGGACGCGGAGTCCGCCTCTTTCACGCCTCGCTTCGGTTGCCCGAGCGCCACGAATGACAGCAAAACGAGCGGCACCACCAGCAGCACAGCCGACCGAGAACGCATGACCCGCGAGGCTAACACGCGCCCGCGGCCGAGAGAAAGCCCGGCTATCCGCACGGATCCGTTACGAGAAAAGCACTCCGCCCGACCCCAGCGAACTTGCAGATCTGAATCGACTTCGCCTAGTACTCGTCGGTTGATGGGCGCGTCCGGGCAAATTCGGGGCGCCTGAACGACGACTATCAACCG
>DASYCR010000414.1:0-3252 GCA_036500095.1 Polyangiaceae bacterium | reverse complement strand
CGATGGCCGTGCTGGATGGTCAAACCACGGATGGATCGAATCTCGAATCTTTGCCGAACAGCATGCAAGGCGTCACTTGCTACTTCTGTCACAGCGCGTCGCGCGTTGCCGGCACGCACAACGATCCGTTGGTGCACGATGTTACGGATCCGATCGCGCTCCGCGCGGGCATCACCGATCCGATCAAAAATCCGCACCACGCGGGCTACTCGTCCTTGCTCTCGGGCGCATCGCAAGACAGCTCGACGCTGTGCGGCTCCTGTCACGACATCGAGCTCACTTCGCCGCCGGCACCCCAACCCACATCGGGCATGCCGGTCGAGCTCGAGCGCACCTTCGCCGAGTGGCAAAACACGGTATTTGCGCCGAATCACGACGCCAACAATCCGAACGGGATCAGCTGCATCGGCTGTCACATGCCCGCGCCCGCGCGCGGCGCGACGGGCAGCATTTTCCCGAGCGGCCCGCGCAATCGCGCCCTGCACAGCCACCTCTTCCCCGGCGTGGACGTCGCGCTGAATCCGACCGCTGCCGACGGCGGCACGCCGGACGCGGGTCTCGACGCAGCCGCGAGTAGCACGAGCAACACCGACGCCGGCAGCGCAGCCGTTTCGAACGAAGCCGCCGTGCAAGGCTTCCTCGAAACCACACTGCGCGTCGCGCGGCTGTGTGTCGAGTATCAGACGGACACTTCGGATCGAGAGCGCATCCGCTTGCTCGTGGACATCGACAACGTGGGCGCCGGTCACTTTTGGCCGAGCGGCGCGGCCCAAGATCGACGAGCTTGGGCGGATGTACGCGTGTTGGTCGACGATCAAGTCGTGTACACGAGCGGCGAGCCTGCGCCGGGAGCGGACGTACTCGCGCTGCAAGATCCGGATCTGTGGGTGCTGCGCGATCACGCAACCAAGGCCGACGGCAGCGAGGCGCGCATGTTCTGGGACGTCGCGGATATTCAACCGGGCACGATTCCCGGCCCGCTCACGCGCGTCGTCGGTGCGCCGGGTTACGACAACACGCACGCCGTACGCGCGTTCCCACTCGCGCTCGATACTTGGATTCCGGCGCCGTTCGATCAAAATCGCACCCGCGTCGAGCTGCGCTTGCGGCTGCAAGCGATCGGCTACGACGTGCTGGACGACTTGGTCGCCAGCGGCCACCTCGATCGAGCGAGCCGGGACGCGATCGGCGATCGCACCTTGCTCGTCAACCGCAGCCTCGCGCGCCCCGACCTGATCACGACGACACCCGAGCTCGCAGACTTCGCCCAAGTTTCGTTCGAGTGGAGCGCGTTCACGCTGAGCTCGCCCTACTTCGCCGCGCCCGCGACGCGCAACATGGGCACGACGCAATACCTCTGCGCCGGCATGAACCGCGCGCCGTGAGCGCGCGGCTGCAACCTCGGCTTCGACCCCCACCACTGGCAGGTCCAAGCGATGGGTCATGTTCGAGTCAACTCGACGTGGTCATGCACAGTGAGTACGCAGCACTCTCTTTGCTGCCATCCGCGAGCGAAGCGGAGAGCGTGATCGCGTAGAGCCCGGGCATCGGTAAAATCAAGCTCTCGATTTGATACACGCCGCCGCCTTGCTCGACCGCGACCGCGGTCGGCGCATAGTGCCCGTGATCGGGCATGTAGCTGCTCACTTGCAGGATCGCGCCAGTGACCGGCGCGCCGCTCGCGTCCGCAATCGAGACGGTCCACGTGTTGCCGGGCGGACCTTCGGACTGCACCGGATCGGCGGGATCGAGCGTCATCACGCTGAACGTGTAGCCGCCGCTCGAGACCTTGCTCATGCCGGCGCTGACACCCTCAGCGCGCGTGGTGCAATCATCCGTATCCGTCGTGTCCGTCGGAGCTTGGTTCGTCGCGGCTTGCTGACTCTGCGTGTTGTCCGAGCTCGAAGAGCAGCCAAGGAGCGTGGCCGCGAGCGGCACGCCGAGCGCGAGGAAATTGCGGCGCGCCGCCGCGCCCGAGCTTCCGCGCTGGCGCCGACGTCGGAATGCGAAGCCGAGCATGAGCAACGCAGCGCCTGCCAGCCCGCCACGCGAAGGCGCAACCGGCGCTTGACGGCACGAGCACCCGGAAGAATCCGAAGAGCCTGACTTGGTGCCGTTCGAAGAGCCCACGCTGCCGGGCGAACCCGCCGTGCTCGAAGAGCCCGCGCTACTCGAGGCACCTGCCGTGCTCGTCGAACCTGCGCCCGAAGTCGGACCGCTAGTGCCGGCGCTGCCACCGCTCGAAACGCCAGCGAAGCCCGAACCAGCGCTGCCCGACGCTCCCGCGCTCGCACCGCCGAAGCCCGACGCGCCGCCAGAGCCACCGCTGCTCGCACCTGCGGTGCCACTGCCAGCCTGGCCAGCGCCGCTACCACCTTGGCCAGTGCCGCCCGTGGTTCCGGTGCTACCGCCGCTGCCGCCAGCACCCGTGCCACCCGAGCCGCCGCCGCCGACCGGACCCGTGGTGCCGCACGATTGCGGCCCGGGGCCGCTGAACATCGTGCCGTCCATACAAGTCGCCGGGCCCGTGCTCGCGTCGACCGTGACGTTGATGGTCGCGTGCGTGGCGTCGATGTCTTGCACGGTGAAAGTCACCCCGCCACCCGGATCAGTGAACGATTTGCCTGCGGTGAGCCCATCGGCGGTCTTCGGCGTGGTCGGATCCATATCGAGGACCCAAGTAAACTCCGAGGTCTTGGTCGAAGCCGGCACATCGCCGCCGATCTCCACGAGCACATCCGGGCCCGCGCCTTTACCGTCGATACCGACCTTGGTGCGAAGCTCCAAGTAGTAGTCCTTCACGTTCACCGGCGTCGCGGTGCCCGTCGTGTTGTGGAACGCGCGCGTCTTTGGCATCGGGATCTGCAGCGCCTGCACGCCGTCGCACGGCAGCTCGGTCGGGAGCAGCGTGTACGTGCCCGTCGCGGTCGCCTTCACGCCGTTGCACCCGCCGATGAACCCCTCGTACCATTTTTCGTACGAGTTGAAGTGCCCGCAGCCGCTGCCCATCACCGTGTTCCGATCGCCGTATTCGGCGGCCGCGCAGTTCGTTTGCGGATCGTCCGCGAACGGTTGCGGACTCGCGGCCATCGAGCCCAAATTGCAGGTGATCGAGTTACTGTGCATCAAGCCGAGGTTGTGACCGACTTCTTGGTTGAGCACAGTGCAGCCCGAGCTCGCGTTGAACCAAGAGCCACTCGCCGGTCGTGACGCATTGCCTTCACCGCCGAGGCCGCTCCACTGGCACGCCGT
>DASYCR010000413.1:0-8312 GCA_036500095.1 Polyangiaceae bacterium | reverse complement strand
TGCCCGGTTCACGACGAAGCTACCGAAGACGCCGTCCACGTCGCGCAAAGCTGCCAGCGCTGTTCCGATCATTTGTTGGCCTCACTCTCTGTCACGAGATGCATTTCAAATCCCGAAAAGCTCGCGCACTGCCGAGAGGTCCTGGTCGACCCTTGCCTTGAGCGCGACCAAGTTACCGGTGCGCTCGCGGTGCATCAGCAGGCGCTCGTCACCAAACAAACATTCGAGCGCGACGAAGCCCTCCATCCCGAGCATGTTGCCGACCAGCTCAGACAGGCGCGCGCTGTAGGCCACGACCGGCGCGAGCTCCTCGGCTTGACCCTTGGCGTTGAGCACGTTGCCGTTTGGATCGAGGCGCACGACAGCAGAAAAATTTGCGAACGACAAACTCGGGGGCGCGCTCATCTCTTTTTCTTCCGCCTTGGTGGGTTGTTTGGTTTCATTGGGACGCGGCACGAGCGAGCGCTGAGCTGGAAAGGGAACGAGCTTGTGGCGGCCGGATTCGTCGCGCGCTTGCGCAGCGGTCAAGAGCAGGCTTTGCCAATGGGCATGAATCGTCGGCTGATCCGGCCAGCCGACGTTGCATGGCTCTACGGCGCCGTCGCGCCATTTGAGAATGTCGAGGGCCGCGGCTTCACCCGCGTGATCGCCACTGATCGCGTGCAAAATCTGACCGCCGTCGAAATACATGTAGCCGATCTTGTCGGCGGAGGTGATGCGGAATGCTTGTCGCGATTGCGCCAAGCACTCCATTTGCACGAAGTCAGCCAGGGTTGCGCCGTTGACGCTCACCCGAAAGCCATCCTGATTCGGGGCTGATGGGCCCAGCGCAGAGAGTGTCATTCGGGCTTATGATCTCATCGCGGGCAACACTCGCAAGCCATTTCTTTCCAACTTTTTCTCAACTCACTCTCAACTCGCGCTCAACATTCGGGCGCAAAGCACGCGAAACCTCGCCGCAACCCAGAGCGCGCTTTTGTCACGAGCGCGACGCGCAAACGCGATGTGCGAGAGCGCGTGCCGCGCTAGAAGGCGGCTCCAATGCCGAAGGACACGGCGCGTTCACCGAGCGGAACGCCCTCCGCAAAGGCGTTGACGCGTTTGGACAGCAGCAGGGCAAAGCCCGCGCCGAACTGATAGTGATGCGTGTCCGTGCCCGTCACCGCGCTACCCTGATAGCGCCAGTAGACTGGACCGCCGAACGCGCGCGCCAGCGCGTACGGGCGCAGCACCTTGGCCACGTCGACGCCGAACTCGGCGCCGATCCGCAGATCGAACGCCTGGTAGCCGACCGACGATTGACCGGCGAGGTGCGTGCGCGCCGCAGAGAACGAGAGCAGCGACGTGAGGAGCAGGAAGATGCGCTCGTCGTCGTAGAGTCGATAATCCGCGCCGAGCGAGCCGATTGGCCCCGGCGAAAAGTCGTGCTTGCCGTCCGGGAGCGTGAGCGAACCGTCGAAGGTCGCTCCCGCTCCGAGCTGCAGCACCCAGCGGTCGGTCGGCATGTACGCGAGCGAAGCCAGCGTCGCGTAGCGAATTTCGTCAGCGCGCTGTGAACCCGAGAAACGCAGCGACGTGGAGGTGTAGAGCCCGCTCACGCCGACCGCCCAGCGCGGACGCACGGCTTCATTGTGCTCGGCCAGGCTGCAGGACGAGACGCCCGAGGCCGACACGCCACAGGCTCGCGAACGCGCCGTAAACAGCGTGAGGCACAACGCGCCAGCCAGCGCTACCGATCGCGTGGTCATCGTGATCAGTACGCGCACGGCCGGCGCGAGTTTCGCAGGCGTCTCAGTCAGTGATTCTTCTGCTTGGCTTCGGGCTCGGGTTCGCCGCCCGTCGTCTTCGCGAGCCCGGGTGCGTCGCTCGGCGCCGACCGGACGAGCGCGTCGATTTCAGCCAAATCCTCAGCCGAGAGATCGGGGCACAAACGCGCGAGCCGCGGCGCGACTTCGTTGGTTTCGAAGTACGGCGCGGCGCAGCTCGCGTGCACGTAGCCGAGCGGAGCAAAACGCCACTCTTCGAAGATGTGGAGCGCGATCCGCCAGGCGCCCAGGGCGATCGTCTCTTTGCAGCGTCGGCAGTGGGCGCGGCCGGACACCGAGCGCTCCGCGCGCGCCAAGCGCTGCACGCGCGGGTGCGCCAGGCCATGCGCGATGATTCCCTCCAGCCCCTCGCGTTCGGGAATGGGCTCCGTGCTCACGTCGAGCGCGGCGCGCGCGCACTCCGGGCGACTGCACGCGGCGCACGTCGGGTGGTACCAAAGCGTCGTCTCACCCTCGCCGAACGAATTTGGCACGAGCTCGCCAAGGCGCAGCTCAGCGCGGGCAATCGCTTTGCCGCACGCGCGACACTTCGAGCGCCCGGTCGGGGCGCGCTCCGCGACACTCTTCATGACCAGACCTCGCCGTGCACGACGAAAGCGTAGCTGAGCGCCCTCGGGCGAGCCAAAATTCGGGCAACTCGCGGGAGCTCGAACGATTGCCTCACTACCGGAACCATTGGTTTCTTTGCCAGCCGCGCGCGTCTAGATTGCGCGCATGGGTCGCTTTCCCTTCCCTCGCAATCTACGCCAAGCGGGCTGCAGCTACCCCGCACAGGCTGACGCGGCCGACGCGCGGCGCGCCGTTCAAGCGTGGCGAGACGAAATCATCACGGCCGACGGCGCGCGCGGGTTTCTGCGGGCGCGCAGGCCAGACACGCCGGACGGCGTCGCGAACTCGACCGTGTCGGAGGGCATCGCCTACGGCATGATCATCGCGGTCATGATCGACGATCAGCCGCTATTCGACGGGCTCTACCAATACGCGCTCGCGTTCGCGAACGAGCGCGGCCTGATGAATTGGTACATCGCGCCGGACGGCCAGGCGCCGCTCGGCGTCGGCGGCGCAACGGACTCCGACGAGGACATCGCCTGGGCGCTCTTGATGGCGGAGCGCCAATGGGGCGGGCGCGGCGCGCTCGCGGATTCGTACCGCGCGCACGCCCTGCGGCAGATCGAGCGGGTGTGGGAATACGAGGTCGATCACGAGCAGTGGCCGGACATGCTCATTCCGGGGGACGACTGGCGCGGACGCAACGTGTTCAATCCGTCGTATTTTGCTCCCCAACAATATCGACTGTTCGCGGAGGTCTCCGGGAACTCAGGCTGGCTGCGCGTGATCGATCGCGGCTACGACATCGTCGACAATAGCTTGAGTGAAAAAAACGGGAACCATGAAAACGGCCTCGTGCCCGCGTGGTGCGACGACGCCGGCACGCCGGTCGAGGCGTTTCCTGGCGCGATGATGAACTACCAGTACGACTCGGCGCGTTTGCCTTTCCGCATCGCGCAAGATTGGGCGGCCAGCCGCGACCCGCGCGCAGCCGCGTACCTGGCCAAGACCAGCGCTTTTTTCGCCGAAATCGGCGCAAACGCCATCGTCGACGGCTACACGCTAAAAGGCGAGCCCGCGCCCGATCCGCGCGCAGCCCGCCCGAATCCGGGCTCCGCCGTTTTCGTCGGCTGCGCGGCGGCGGGCGCCATGCACGACGCGCGCTACCAGGCGTTCATCGACCAAGCGTACGCGCGCGTGAACACGGGCACGCTCCTCGCGCGGAGCCGCTACTACAATCACTCTTGGACGGTACTCTCGCTCTTGATGTTCACTGGGAACCTGAGTGATTTTCCGGGCTGAGCCGTCGCTCGGCAACGATTTTGAACATGCGTTCGCGGCGATCCTCGGGCCAGGTGTAGAGCGCGACGCGATCGAGCACGGCGTGAACGTGACTCAAATCGAGGGCTGCGGCCCAGCTGAGTCCAGCTGCGCGATTCGCGTCCGTCGCGCGGCCACGCGGGCGGGCGAGCGTGACATGCGGTTTCGGTGGGCGTTTCTCGCGCCGGCCGGTGGCGGCTTCCGTGAGCATGTCGCGGTAGGCGGCGATGAGCTCGCTGGCCTGTTCGCGACCGACGCCGAGCAATGCCGAGAGCGCCGTGTAGTGCCGGCGCGACGAGCCCATCGGCACGACCTCCGCGAGCGACACCGAAAGCGTCGGGAGCGGCTCGCTCTGCAAGCGCACACCGAGCGCGCCGAGCGCGCGCAGGGCGGCTTCCTCACCGCAACCGCCCAAGAAGGCCAACGTCATGTGCGCGTCTTCCGGATGAAAACAACGAAACGAGGGCGGCAGGTCGGGCAGCGTGAGCAGGAACGCGCCGTCGACGGGGAAACCGAAGAACCAGTTGGGACGCGGCATCGAGCTCTGTATGATGTTCCCCCCGATGGCCGAGGTCGAGCAGTTCAAGCTGTGCAGCACCTGCAAGAAGCCGATCGCGTTCGGCTCGGCGTACTTTCAATGCAGCGTGTCTACCTGCAACCGCCCGCGCGTCGGCCTGTTCTTTTGCACGGTGGAGTGCTGGGACGCGCACCTACCGATGATGCGACACCGTGAGGCCTGGGCCGAGCGCATGACCGCCCCCAGCGCCGCCGACTTCGAACGCGACGAGCACGCAGCGACCGAGCGCGAGACGCGCGCCAAGGAGCAGGGCCCCGCCATGACCGATCCGAACGACAAGCAACGCCGCATCGTCGGCGGAGCCAGCGATGAGCCCGCCAGCAAAGACGTCTTGATCGTCGTCTCAAAAATGAAGGCGTACGTTCGCGCAGCCTCCGGCATGAACACTTCGGACGGCGTGGTCGACGTGCTGTCGGACAAGGTGCGGGAGCTGTGCGACGCGGCCATCGCCGAGGCGCGCCTGGCCGGACGAAAGACCGTGATGGAGCGGGACTTCCGCGCGCCGCGCGAGTAGCGCGCGCGGCGAAAGCGGCGCCCGTCCGGGCGCGTCAGTTGGACGTAGTGACTATGACGCCCGCGCAGGCCGGCCCTGTCAGGCACGAGTAACGACGGAGCGCGTAGTCCAAACAGGTGCGCGACGCCGCGTCGTGACGTGCGGTCACGAACGACGTCGGGCAGCCGTCCGCGAACGAAAAAATTCCCCAGCTGTTATCGTTGCCCAGACAACCGCCGAGCTGGAGCCGCAAGTCGCTCGCGAGCTGCTCGTCGATATTCAGTGCGCTTATCGGGTTGCAGGCGTCCGCGCGATCGATGCAGGAAACCCTGACGGTGTTGAGCTGCATCCACTCAGGCGCGATGCCGTTGAGCAGGTTCCGACACAGCATCAGCCGGACTTGGCCGTCATCGTCGAGCCGGCAAACGGCGAGCGAACCGTCGCAAGTCACGCCTTCGTCGACGCCGGCGTCACAAGCCGGCGGATCCGCGTCGGACCAACAGGGCGCCATGGAAACCGTACCGTCGAGAGGAGTGTCATTGGCGAGCGCGCCGTCGCCGAAGGTGCTCGGCGTATGCCCGTCGCCCGCATCACACGCAGAACCGAAACAGGCACCGGGCTCTGACATGGACGACTTGCCGCCACAGCCGACTAGCAGCGCAGCGCACGCGACGGCGACCCACCGAGGCACCATGTCGTCAGGTTACGCGCCGTAGTTGAGACGCGCAAGGCGCGCCTACGCCCTACGCCGTACGTCGAATCACGAGTACGGTGATGTCGTCCAATTGCTCGGCCATCCACGCGCGAACGTCCGCGATCAGGGTGTCGCAAATGCGCTCGACCGGTTCGTGCGTGACCCGCTCCACGCTCTGCTGCAAGCGCTCGAGCGCGTACAGCTCGCCTTGCGCGTTCTGAGCCTCGACGATGCCGTCGCTGAAGATCACGAGCAAGTCTCCGCGGCCGAGAGCGAGCGGAGTGTCGACCGTCACGTCGCGCACGTCGCGCACGACGCCCAGCCAAGTGCCCACGGTCGGCAGCCATTCGCTCGAGCGGCTCGCGTGCCGGTACAAGAGCAGATCTTCGTGCGCGCCCGCGACGAGCAGCGTGCCGTCGTCCTTGTAGCGCAGCAAGCTGAAGGTCACGAATTCGTCCTGCCCCATGCGCTCCCGCAGGTTTTCGAACAAAGCCTCGTTGATGGTGGCCAGGGCCGCGCTCGGCAGCGCGCTCGGCGTGGCGCGCACGACGCCGCTCACCAAGCTCTGCACCATCAACATCACGAGCCCCGCCGGCAAGCCGTGACCCGCGACGTCACCGATGCCGATCCAGCAGCCTCCCGGGATCGAGATCACGTCGTAGTAGTCGCCGCCGACTTCCGTCGCCGGTAGCATCACGCCGGCGATTTCGAGGCCCGGCACGAGCGCGCGGCGCGGCAAGATCCCGGTTTGAATGCGCTTGGCGATCGCCATTTCCCGCTCGAGGCGCTCGCGCTCCGCGAGTTCGCGCCGCTCCACCGCTTCGACCAGCTCGCGCACGAGCCGCAAGCGGTCGACCACGCTGCCGATTTGAACCAGCAGATTCTCGTACACGAAGCCTTCCGCCGCGTCGCGCGCAAACAGCACGAACCCCGGCGAGAGACCCGTGCGCCGCAGCGGCCCCACCAGGCGATTACCTGAAGCGAGGCTACGGAGCACGTCGGCCGGCGCAAGCTCGCGCGTTTCGAACGGCGTGCCCGCGGCCGACAGAGCGAGCGCGCCGTTGCCGTCGAAGCCGCTGACCAGGCGCGAGGACGTGAGCTCCGGCGACGCGTACTCGCACACGTAGCACGACGAAATCCCGAGCGACGGCAAGTGCTCGGCGAGCACCTGGCTCATCGCCGCGTAGTCCACGGCCTGACTGAGGGCGTTGCTGGCGCGCGTGAACTTGTACGTCGCGTCGACCAGCCGCACTTGCTGGCTCGACGGCGCTCGCTGCGCGACGCCGGAGATTCGCACGCGTGCTGCGTGCAGCAGGGAATCCGCGCGCTGCCATTCCGGGGAACCTGCCAGCAAATTCTTGCGCACGAACTGGCCGAGCACGGTCACCACCCGATGCAGGCTACCCACGTCGCCGCGCATGGCGGACACGGAATCGAGTAGCTGCCGGAGCTCGCGCAGAAATACGCCCGGCTCGCCCGACACTTCGCCGACGAACGCGCGGTACAGGGACTCGGACCACTCGCTGCCCGAAATGCCGGCTATCGAGAACGCTTCCAACGCCGCGACGACCTGCGGCGCGCGCAGCATGAGCGCGTCGAGCCCGACCTGAGCGTCGTGCGGCACGGACGACGCGCGCGCGCCCGGCGTGCGATACGCGAGGCAACCGCATGACTCGCGTATCACGAGTTCGCTCGGCAAGACCACGTGGCGCGGCGCGCCGCCGTTCGTCAGCTGGTCGAGCAGGACCTCGAGCGCCGTACGGCCGAGCTCCGCGAGCGGTTGGCGCACCGTGGTCAGCGGCGGATCGAGGTAACGCGCGATCTCGATGTCGTCGAAACCGACCAGCGCGATATCGTCCGGCACGAGCACGCCGCGCGCCGTGAGCTCCTGCAAGACACCGAGCGCCATGCCGTCGTTGGCGCACACGATCGCCTCCGGGCGCAGCTTGCGCTCGTCGAACAGGGCGCGCACGGCGTCGACGCCGCTTTGCACGACGTAGTAACCCTGCGTGACCAGCTGCTCGTCGAGGGCAAGCCCGTTCTGCTCGAGCACGTCGCGGTATACGGCGTAGCGCAGCGTGGCCTCGTCGCTGAGCTCCGGACCGCGCACGAACGCGATGCGCGTGAGCCCGTGCGTGTGGATCAAGTGCTCGAGACCGGCGCGCAGGCCCGCGTCGTTGTCCACGCTGACGCGCGAGCTGAAGTCGGCTGCGATGTCGGGAATGCTGCAAATGGGCAGCGGCCGAAAGCGCTCGCAGTAGCCGGCCAGATCGCGCGCGCTCAAGCTGTAGCCGAGCGGCAGGACCAGCACCGCGTCCACGTTCTGCGGCCCCGCCAGATCCGTGGTCAGGAAGCGCCGCTCGCTGAGGTCCTTCGGCTCGAGCCACTCCACGAAATAGAGCAGGCTCACGCCGCGCTCGCGGGCCACCTCGTCGAGTTCGCGCAAAATGGGCTCGGAGTACGCGTTGGCGACCTCCTCCGTGAGGACGCCAATCGTCGTTCTGCGCTCCTCAGCCACGGTGCTTTCTTACTAGGCGACGCCGAAAGGGCGGTCAAACATGCGGCGACGGCGAGCGAGCCACAGGCCGAGCCCGACGCACAGCGCGAGCGCTCGACCGGAGCCGTGGCGCTTGGGCAACGAGCAGCCGCAACCGCCGCTCGTGCTCGACTTCGCGAGCGCGCTCGCCCCAGCCGTGCCACCGGCCGCTCCAGTTCCGCCAGCGCCGGCGAGCCCCTGCCCGGCTGCGCCGGCACCCGCAGCGCCGGTCGCGCCCGAGCTGCCACCCGCGAGCGTGCCTCCGCCGAGCTCATAAGCGCCGATGTCGATCACGCCCGCGCTCGTACGCGTCTCGA
>DASYCR010000412.1:0-4970 GCA_036500095.1 Polyangiaceae bacterium | reverse complement strand
CGGGCTCCCGCTCGAGTCGATCCAAGGCCGCGTGAGCATGGTCTTGCTCGGCTCTGCGCGCGACGGCAGCCTGAATTGGCAGAAAGTGTTGCGGCGTCTGCGACCCGCTCTCCGCTCGGAGGGCATGGACATGACGGCGGTGCAAAGTGAGATCGAGCGCTGCTTGCAAAACCGACCGAGCGAAACGACTCCGCCCAAGCCGTGGTGACCTGGCGACGCTTCCTGGCGCCGCTGGGGCTGGTCCTGATCTTGGGAGCGATGCTGCTCCTGCGCGCGCGCCACGCTTCGACGCCGCGCGCACTGCCTGCGGCGTCTTCGAGCGCTCTGCCACTCGCGTTGCGACCCAACCTGCGTTTGCTCGTGATGACCGACCTCGACGGCGTGCTCGAGCCGTGCGGTTGCACGCGCGACCAACTCGGCGGGCTCGACCGTTTGGCGGCCGCCGTCGCGCAGGAGAGAAGCGACGGGGTGCCCGCGCTCTTGCTCAGCGCGGGACGGCTCTTCTTCGATCCCGGATCGCAAAGTCCGAACCCGGTGCCGACGCCAAGGTTATGGCAAGCCGAGACCACCGCAGACATCCTCCGCCAAATGGGGCTCGCGGCGGCGGGGCTCGACGCGCGCGATCTCGCGCACGGGCACGCCTTCTTGGCCACGCTGGCGAGCCGCTCACGGGCTTCTTGGCTGGCCGCAGGTGTTCTGCTCGAGCGTGAAGCGAGTCAAGATCTGAACTCCGCCGCGGCCATCGCCAGCGCGCCACTCGAGCCGGTGAAAGCGAGCGAACTGCGCTCCATCGGAGGATTGCGAGTTGGGTTGGTGGGCGCGCTCGCGAAACCCACGGACGGCTTCCCGCGCGGCGTGCGCGCGTCGGACGATGCCGCGAGCGTCGCGCTCGGCGAGGTCGCCCAGTTGCGCGCGCAAGGCGTGGATGCGGTGATCGCCCTGACACAAATCGACGCGAGTGATGTCGTCCAGCTCGCCGCGCCAGGCGGAGCGGACTTCATCGTCGTCAGCGGCGATCGCTCAGAGTCTTATGCACGGCCAGTTGAACGCGCGTGGGCACTGCACGCAGCTCACGAAGGCCAAGGACTACTCGCAGTGGATTTGTGGCTCCGAACGCGCGGCGCTCCGTTCAGCGAGCTAGACGCCGCACGCCTGGGCACCGTCAATGAACTCCGCGCGCGCTATCGCGACTTGCCGCAGAGCGCACCGCGCGACCCCACGGTGCGCGCCGCCCTCGACGGACTCGCCAAGCGAGTGAACGACTACAATCGGACCGCGTTCGCCGACGTCGCTCCCGCGCCGATCGCCAAGGATCAGGCGGGTTTCGTCGGCTCACGCCCATGCGCCGCCTGCCACACGGCGGAATACATTTGGTGGACCTCTTCAGCACACGGCGCGGCTTACGCCGCCCTCGCACGCCGAGACAAACAATACGACCTCGATTGCGTGAGCTGTCACGTGACCGGCTATGGGAAACCCGGGGGCTCCACGCTCACGCACGTGGAGGCGCTCGCGAACGTCGGTTGTGAGAGTTGTCACGGGCCCGGTAGCACGCACATCGCGGACGCTCGCCCGCCGCATCGCTTCATTCATCGCAGCGTGCCCGAAACGCTCTGCAAACAGTGTCACGACGCGACACATAGCCACGGCTTCGACTTCGAAGCTTACTCCGCCAAGCTCAGGGTCCCGGGCCACGGCCTGCCGCTTGGCCATTGAGCGGCGCACCCGTGCTCGTGCGCAGCAGCCAATGCAGCGTGCTGCCCAAGCCGAACGCGAGCAATAGGACCCAACCGACGCACTTGAGCGGCCACCAGGCTCGGAGTTGTTGCGAGCGCGCGAGCGCCGCGCGCGTCTCGAAGTGATCCGGCGCGACGCGCTCGAGATCGTGCACGCTGCTTGCCCAGAGCGCCGGATCGCCGATGCGGCGCGCAACATCGCAAAACGCGGCGTAGCCCCAGGGCTGGCGCGGTGCGAAATCGCTGACCTCACGCGCCAGGGCGTAGGCTTCGCTGGCGTCCGCCATACTCGGCGAGCCCTCACCGGCCATCAGCGCGCCGACGCGCGCGCGCAAGTCGAGCGGAGCGCGCCCACTCGCTGCGATGGCCGCGTCGCAAGCGGCGAGCGCGGCGCTCCGACGCCCAAGCGCGTTCAATGCGCCACAGCGCGCCCGCTCGATCAGCGCAGTTTTGGGCGCGAGGGTCGCGGCCTGCTCGAGCAGAGCGAGCGCCGCGCCATTGTCAGCGTGAGCGAGCGCCAGATCCGCCTGGTTCACGAGCTCGAGCGCATCTGGTTGCCGCGCGCCGAGCTCCGCCAAGCCTCGCGGATCCTGTTCGGACTGTGGCGCAGCGAATGCGACGCTCGGCACGAACGCGAGGGCGACGAAGAGGGATCTCAGAGGTCGCATTCCGTGGCGCACAGCGCGGCGCGACAGTTCGTTTCTTGAATCGCCGCGCCGACGCCGGTGGTTGCGTCGTAGTAGACGGCGGCGACCGCCAGCGGGCCACCCACTTGCGCCGTATTCATCGCGGCCTTGCACAAGCCTTGCGGCGCGTTCACGTCGACATCGAAGCAGGTATCGTCGTCGACCGCGCCGCAGTAACACTCATGGAACGGTGGCGAGCTCATGGTATTTTTTGCGCAGGCCGTCGTTTCGATGCAAGAGAGGACGGGAGCACACGACGCTGCCGCTGCGCACGCCGCGGCGGCCGGGCCGCAGTTCGCCGCCGTGCACTGAGCGCACGTCTGTCCACCGCCCGTGCCCGCCGAGCCAGAACTGCCACCTGCACCGCCCGAACCCGAGACACCCCCGGCGCCCGCCGAGCCGGAACTTCCAGACGCGCCGCTCGAACCCGCCGTACCGCTCGAACCTGCAGTGCCAGCAGAGCCCGAAGTACCGCTCGAACCGGACGCGCCGCTCGAGCCACTCGAGCCTGCGTTGCCCGCAGAGCCTCCCGAACCCGAGCTGCCCGCACTCCCGGACGCGCCTGCGGAACCCGAACTGCCCGCAGAACCCGACGCACCACTCGAACCTGCTTTGCCCGCCGAGCCCGCGGCGCCGCTCGAACCAGCGCTGCCCGATGCACCTGCCGAGCCGGAACTCCCAGACGCGCCGGCAGTGCCGGACTCACCCGCCGTACCGGAGCCCGCGCTCCCCGCTACACCCGCAGAACCCGAATCCCCACTAGCTCCACCCGACCCGGACGCGCTGCCGCCCGAGCCGCTCGTGCCGGCGCTCGAGGTCCCCGCTTGCGATCCTCCGGATCCAGACATCCCGGCGTGACCTGCCGCGGTCGTCCCGCCGCTGCCCGCTGTCGCGCCACCTGCGCCCGGTGGACTCGAGGTGTCGTCACCGCTGCTGCCGCACGCAACCACCAACCCGATTACAGCGGCGCACGCGCCTAGACCGAGTAGCGCGCGAGTAGTTGAATGGCGGAGGCGTTCGGCGGAACGGTTTCTCGAGGTCATTTGCTTGCGCGCTAAGCAATTGCCACGCCAGCAGCGAAATCGTCGACGACTCAGCGTAAGTGCGATATTGGCCGCTTCGTGAATATTCAATGACGCCCCGCGAACGGCTATCCATTCGAATGCCGGAATCGACCCTCCGAAAATCGGAGCACTCGCGCCCCTGCAAAATGGCGCACAAGGTCGAACTGACAAAATAAGAAAAAGGCGCGCCTCGTGAGAGGCGCGCCTAATTCAGGGCCGTGTCAGCTCAATCCGCTCAGGGCGTGATGAGTTGGCACTTGCTGTCGCAGGTCACGCCGTCCGGCGGGTCGCATTGCTCGACCGTGCCGCTTGGTGAACCTGGCACCGCGCTGACCACGCCGTCACCGCAGCATGCATTGCGGTTGCTGACGTAGGTGCAGGAACCGCTGACGCAGGTACGACCGCCCGGGCAATCCGCGTCCGCCGTGCACTGGCACTTGGTCGCGACGCACGAGTGCGTACCCGTCGCCGTGGTGCAGTCCGCGTCCAGCGCGCACTCCGCAACGGAGTTGCAGGTCGTCTCGTCGAAGTCCACACAATCCATGTGGTCCGTCGTGGCGTCCTTGCCGGTGTGGAAGGCACCCGGGACGAAGCTCGCCCGAGTTGCCGCGTTGTTGACGCGCGCCAGATCGTTGTAGCAACCCGCCGCCGCCGTGCCGCCGCTGGTCGTCGTCTCGCCCGCGAACTTACGCTCGAGGATGCGATCCGGCGTGCCTGCCGCGCCGATGCGCGTGCAGCTGTCGATACCCGCGTTGCAACCGTCGAATCCCTTCAAGGAAGAGATGAACAACGGACGCGCGATCGGGTACGTGTTGCTGAGGATGTTCGGATCCGTGAGCGGGATGTCGTTCACGATTTGCGCCGAGAACACCGCGGTCGGGTTCGACGTGGCCGATTCCTTGCCGGAGTAGCCGATCGAGCAGGCGCCGAGCGAGGCTAGGCAACCGATCGTGCGCGTGTCGCTGTTCGGCTTCGAGCAATGAGCCGGACCGCTACCGATGCCGCTAGCAACGCCCGTGGCGGTGCTGTCGAAGAGACAGCGCGAGCCTTCACTCTGTGCGGCGGTGCCGCAATCGGCGTCCGCGGCGCAGGCCGTGGTGGTGTCCGTGAACGTCGAGCAGCGATTGCTGGACGGCTTGAACGGCGAGCCGAGCAAGCGGAAGTAGGCGTTGATCACGGGGTAGAAGCGCTCGAGCTGGTAGCCCGCGGGGAACGGGTTGTTGACCGCAGCACCCGCAACCGTCGCCGGCAGCGCGTGAACCGGATAACCCTGCGTGCCGAGGCCAGCCACCTGATCGCCGTCCTTGTTGAGGGGGTCGGCGGTGGTGAGGATCTGGGCTGCCGCGGGGTTCTTGCCCGTGGGCGTGTTCGGCGGCGCGTTGTTGATGATTTGACCATCCGCAGCGCGACGCACATAGAGGTTCCACGCGCGGTGATCGGTCGGCGCCTGCACCGTAAGGCACTGGCCCGGGTCACCGTTGCAC
>DASYCR010000411.1:0-9238 GCA_036500095.1 Polyangiaceae bacterium | reverse complement strand
TTGTCGAGGTGTGTGGCCGGCGCTGTCGCCACTTGGATCTTGAGATCGCCGTCGTTGATGTAGGCGCCATACCAATTGTATTGGGAAACGGTTCCGCTACCGACTGTCACGAACGTCCCGGTATCGACGTCGATGCCGGAGTTGAAGCCCTGAATCAACACCGTGTCGATGGAGAGTTTGCTGCCGTTGGTCGGGTGTAGAGCATTGCCACTCGGCTGAACGGCAGGCGGCGTCGCGACGAAGCCTTGCTGCTGCAGCGTCAGGCTGGAGATGCTGTGCGTCCCGCCGTCGCCGATCAAAAACCCGCCCAGACCAACTGGAGTGGTGATACTCGCCGTGGCAACGCCGCTGCCGACAAGCGAAACACCCGCAGGCAACATGTACGGGAACGCGCCGCCCATGGCCGCCTCGGTGGTGCCGGTGATCGCGCCGGAGATATGAATCTTGTACGTGCCCGGAGTGGCCTTCACGTAGTTGAACGCGGCAATCAGAGTCTTGAGCGGGCAGGTCGAGCTGCCGGTGCCCGAGTCGGCCGCGGTCGGGCTCACGTAAAGGTCGCCATTGGTCGGCGCGCCGCAGATTTTGAGCTGGCATTGCCCGTTGTTGCACGCCTTGGTCACGTCCATACAGTCTGCGTCCACGCAGCATTGGACGTCCGCGCAACCGCCTGGACAGCAGTGATCGGCGGGATTGACGGGGCACACGCCGAAGCTCGCAACGCCGCCGCATTGCGTCTTGGCCACGCAAGCGCCCGTGCCGGTATTGCAGACCTTCGTTGCGTCGCCGCAATCGGGGTCGGCTTTGCACTTGCTGCACGTGTTGTTGAGGCACGGTTGCTGCTGAGTACAGTCCGTGTTCACCCGGCAATTGCCCGCCGTGCAGTTACCTTGCAAGCAAAGATGCCCGGCACCGTACGCGCTCTTGCAGTTCGCGTCGTCGGTCACGTCGATGCACGTGCTGCAGGTCCCGTTGAAGCACAGTCCGCTCAGCCCGTCGGCGTCGCACGGGTCGTTGTCGTTCATGCACACGACGGGACCACTGCCTGCTTCTCCGCCTGTCGCGCCGCTCTCGCCGCCGGTGCCGCTTGCGGAAGAGCCGCCGGCACTCGTGCCGCCCGCGCTGGTTCCCGCGCTACCCCCGGCCGTTCCGCCCTTACCGGCCGTACCCACGCCGCCGCCAGTCCCCGCGTTGCCCCCGCTTACCGAACCGTCGAGCGCGTCGTAGTCGCGACTCTCTGCCGTACACGCGAAATGTCCGAGCAGCGAAAACCCCGATACGCAGACAGCTAGCGTGACGACCCGATTGTTCATGCGCTCCTCCGGACCTCGTAAGCCTGACGACTACACCCCTGTCGTTTCGGCGGCAAGCCACTCGCGCTCGACACCAGGCGATCCTCGGCCAATTGGCGGACCGCCCAAGCGCGCTAACGCTCGATTCCGATCCACGCTCCGCCGCAGGCGAGACCGAACGCCAGCGGCGCAATGGCCAGCGCGAACAACACGCCGATCGGCGCGGTCGTCAATAGGATCGCGATCAGCGCCGAAAGCGCGAGACCCGATGACAGCGCCGGTTCAAGCACGCTGTGCGCGGAGCTGGCGCGCGCGATCAGATAACCTGCCAGCGGAAACGCGAGTAGCACGGCCAAGCCGAGCAAGATCAACGGCGCGGACGCGCGCATATCGGATTCATCGGCCAACGAGAAATCGATCCCGACGCGATTGCCGAGCACGACCGTCAGCGACACGAGCAGCAGAATCAAACCTAGCGTAACGAACGCGCCGATCGCGATCCAGCGCACCATCAAGCGCTGATCGGCGGGGCGCAACGCTTCCCGCATTTTCTGAAGTGACGGCGGCTCCGGTAACAGAGAGAAGCGGTCGGGCTCCGGCGCCACGTCGCGCAGCGCCACCCAAGCGCCGAACGCCATGAACGCGCACAGCGGGAGCAGCATGAGCAGCAAGCCGGCGCCGCGACCCCAAACGATGTGCTGATACAGGCCGTGCGCCAGCGTCGAGCCGAACCACGCCAGCGAAAACCAGCGGGCACGATGCGCGCGACTGCCGAGCGCGTAGCCCCAAACGCCCGCAAAAAAGAGCTGCGCCGGAGCTGCCAGCAAGCAGCGCCCGACCACCGCCCAAGCGCCGTGGGCAGCGAACAGCGCAAGCGCGGTGCGCGTTGCAGCGAAACCTCCGCCCGCTGCCGCCGCGTAGCAGAGGCCGAGTCGCACGCCATCGATGCGCCGCGAGCGGTAGAGCGGCCACACCACGAGCACCTTGAGCGCCTCTTCGAGCGGTGCCACGAGCCCGAACATCGCCAGTAGTGCTCCGCCGGCGCCGGTCTTCGACACCTCGATCGACAAACCCGTCCAAGCGAGCACCAGGCGCTCGAAGTAGGCGGCAGCGGCGCACGAAAGCGCGCTCAGCACGACCATCAACAGCGTCAAGCGTCGCGAAACGCGGCCGAGCACGCTGACGCGACGCCAGACCAGATAGGCGAGCGCGAGCGGAAACGCCACGATTGGCAGGGAGACGAGGACAGCCAGCAACGAGCGGAGTGTAGCAGCTCAGAAGTGGAGCCCGAGCACGGCCGTCAAGGTCCCGCCCATGCCGATGCCGGAGC
The DNA here is from genome assembly GCA_036500095.1 of Polyangiaceae bacterium. Lineage (GTDB taxonomy): Bacteria > Myxococcota_A > Polyangia > Polyangiales > Polyangiaceae > PMG-095. Next base: position 6,619 of record DASYCR010000411.1, on the reverse strand, counting down.
CGTCCCTGGCGTAGACGGCAGCTGCGGAAGTCTGCGGAATCGCCGCGGCGCCCGCACCCGAGCGTGAGAGAAACAACACGTCCCCGGCAAGGTTGGCGCCGGCACTGAAGGTATCGGTCAGATACACGTCGAGCCCGAAGCTGCCCCGCAGATTCAGGCCCTTGGCCGCCAAGTCCGCGGATTTGAGGCTCGCGCCGAGGGTGGTCGTGTCGAACGAGCCGAGCGAGGCATAGCCGCCACCGAACGTGAAGTACGGCTCGATGCGTCCGAGCGGGACGTGCATGCCGCCCTCGAGGTCGAGCGTCCAGAGCCGGTAGTCCGAAAAGTTGCCGACGCGAACGCGAGCACCGAGCGTGAACACCAACAAGCGAACACCGAGACCCCCGCCGTACACGAAGCCGGTTTGCTTGGAGTGCACGAACGAGGAATCGACCAAGTGATTCGCTTTGAAGGTCTCTAGCCCGAGCGTTTCCGCACCCGCTTCGACGTTGAGCCAAACGAACTCGAGGCCCCGCCCGCTATCCCCTTTGTCTGCTTGGTCGAGCTTCTGCTCGACTGTCGAGGGCGGCGTGCTCGTGTCGCTCGTGATGGCCGTCGGTGGTTTCAAGCCGCCGGCTTCGAGCGTGCTGCTGGGCGCGGGGGCCGGATCGGCGGCTCGCGCACTGGACGCGAACGAGAGCGCACCGAAAGCGCAGAGCGCGGCGAACGGAAACACTCTCGAACACATGGCGTCCGAGCCTAGCATCACTTTTGCGCGCGCTCGATCGTCGTAGAATCTTGGATCCAATGCACGCGCTCGAGCAAGCGCGGATCCTCGAGACGCGCGCACAAGGCCTCTAGCCTCGAGCGTGGCGCTCCGCGCCAGGCTAGCTCCGCGAGGCTTTCGGCGAGCGGCACGTCGCGGCGCAGCGTGGCGAGCTGTTTGTAGAGCAGCGCGTCAGAGCGCCGTTCGACGAGGCTCTCCGCGAGCGCCTGCGCGCCGCGCACGGTTACGTCCCAGCTCCGGAAGTCATCCGGGATCTGCTCGAGCGTGCCGTAACGCGCGAGCAACTTTGCCGCCGATTTGGCGCCCCAACGAGGGACGCCGGGAATGCCGTCCGCGCTGTCGCCCACGAGCGCGAGGTAGTCCATGATGGCGCGCGGAGGCACGCCGAACTTCTCGACTACGCCCGCCTCGTCGAGCACGCGCTTGCGCATGCGATCGAGACACACGACCCGCGTGCCTTCCACGCATTGCGCCAGATCCTTGTCGGGCGAACATAGAAAAATTCGTTCGACCGCGGGCTCGGCGGCGCAGCGCGCTGCAGCGCTGGCGAGCGCGTCATCGGCCTCGAATTCGATCATCGGCCAAACCACGACGCCCAGCGCCGCGCACACCTCCTCGACCAGTTCGAACTGCGAGAACAGCGCGGGGTCGATCCCGTCCCCGGTTTTGTAGCCCGCGAAGAGCCTGTTTCGGAACGACTCGATCACGTGGTCGAACGCTACTGCCACGTGCGTGACGCCTGGCTCACGCAAGAGCGAGAGCAGGCTGCGCGCGAGCGCGCGACTGCCCGCGACCTCCGCGCCGTCCGCGGTCATCGCCGACGGCACGGCGTAGAACGCCCGGAAAAGCTCGTACGTGCCGTCGATCAGGTGGACGTTCATCGACGTACGGGTCCCGCGCGTCCGGCCGACTCGCCGCTAAAAAGGCCCGCCTGGGAGAGCGCGCTTGCGTTCGTCGCGCAATCAGGCGAAATATGACGGAGCTCGCCTTCGTGCGGCACGGTAAGGTGGTACTTCATGCGGTCCCTGAGATATATGTTGGCGCTTGCTTCCGTGACTGGGCTGATTGCAGCTGCGAGCTGCACCCTGATCACCGACCCCGATCGTAACAAGATCCCGGGTGAAGACGCATCGGCCAGCGGCAGCGGCGGCAGCAGCGGGAACGGCGGCAGCAGCGGGAACGCCGGCTCCGCGGGCTCGAGCTCCGGCTCGGGCGGCAACGCGGGCAGCAGCGGGAGCGCAGGCTCGAGCAGCGGCGGCACAGCCGGCAGCGGCGGCGGCGCGGCCGGGGACTCGGGCGCCTCCGGCACGAGCGGCACCGCGGGCAGCGGTGGCAACTCAGGCGCAGGCGGCACCGCAGGTAGTGGCGGCACCGCAGGTAGCGCCGGTGCCGCAGGAAAAGGCGGCGCGGCGGGAACGTCCGGCAGCGCAGGCACGTCCGGCTCAGCGGGAACATCCGGCGGCGCGGGAACGTCCGGCTCGGCGGGGACCAGCGGCTCGGCGGGGACCAGCGGCTCAGCAGGAACGTCCGGCTCGGCGGGAACCAGCGGCTCGGCAGGTTCTAGCGGCAGCGCGGGCGACAGCGGCTCGGCGGGCAGCGCGGGCGACAGTAGCGCAGGCGCAGGCGGTACTGCGGGCAGCGCGGGCGATGCCGGCTCCGCGGGCGATAGCGGCTCCGGCGGCACGGCGGGCGACTCCAGCGCCGGCACCGGCGGCAATATTTAGCCACCTGCGTTGTCGGCGCGCCTGATACCGCCCGAAGGCTTCGCGTCACGCTTGGAGCGGGAGTACGCGCCGTTCAAGCTCGCCTGGTCGGACGAACGACGGCGCGCGACGTTTGCGCTGCTCGAGCGCTATGCAACGCTCGTGGCAACCTGGAACGAACGCGTCGATCTGACCGCTGCACGCAGCGCCGATGAGCTCGTCGATCTACTGTTCGCCGACGCGCTCGCGATCAGCACGGCGCTCCCTATCGATGCCGAGCAAGCGTGGTGCGACGTCGGTAGCGGCGTCGGAGCGCCCGGGATCCCGCTTGCCCTCGTCGCGCCCATGCGCATGTGTTTGGTCGAGCCACGCGAAAAGCGTGTGGCATTCTTGCGCACTGCGGTCGGCACGCTCGACCGTGCGGACATTCGGATCGAACGTTGCCGCTCGCAAAGTCTCGCCTCACAGTCGACCGATTTTGCAATGTCGCGCGCGACGTTGCCGCCGGCAGAGTGGCTTCGTGAGGGCGGTCGCCTGGCTCGGCGGGGAGTCTGGGTTTTGTTGGCCAAGGCCGAGCTCCCGCCGGGAAATGAGCGCCAAATCATCGCGGATCTTCGCTACCAATGGCCCCTCACGGGCGTAACGCGCCGCGCGGTGTGCATCGGCAACAGTCGTGCGACGGCGGCGTAAAATCACAGGGACTTTCCGACGAGCCCCCCTTGGAGCAACCGAATCCCGTTTCGTACCGTATTCGTAATGGAATGGTTGCACGGCAAACGAGCCTGACGGAGGAAGAATCGCGGTACTTCACCTGTAGGATCCGGTAGGAGCGTAGCTCCAGCAAGGAAAACCCATGCGTCACCCCTTCGCTCCTTTTCGTTTGGCACTACTCACCCTCTCCCTCTCGGCGGTGGCATCGGCGGATTTCAAACTGATCGACAAACCGGAGGTCGGCTTTCACGTGAACGGGCCCGCTGGCATGAACGTCGAGGGCACGTCCAGCGATCTCAAGGCGAGTGAAGCGGGCGGCAAGCTGACGCTCAGCGCTGGGGTCGACAACCTCAAGACGGGCATTGGTCTGCGCGACGAGCACCTGAAGAAGTACATCGGCGCCGAGCAATTTCCGCGCGCGACGCTGGTGGTCGATCGCGCGGGGCTCAAGCTACCTGAAGACAATCAAGAGCTGGACGGCGAGGCCCAAGGCAACTTCACTCTGCACGGCGTAACGAAGCCGGTGCACTTCAAATATCGCGCCAAGCGCACCGGCTCCGACTATCACGTGCAAGCCCACATGCTGATCGACATCACCAACTTCGGCGTCGAGAAGCCTTGCTACCTCCGCGTGTGCACCGACACGGACGTGAAGATCAAAGCGGCATTCAAGCTGCGCGACGGCTGAACGGCGCGCGACCCACTCCTGAGTCTTTCACGCGTAAGGCGTAGCTATCTCGCGTGCTACGTTCGAGCACGCGACGAGTTTCACGAGCAGAATGTGTGCGGCACGCGTTCGCGAAGACCGCGGCATTTTGCCGCGTGACGTTTTCGCAAACTCTCAGTTGACGCACCCGCGCTACGGCGGGCATTGTGAGCGCCATGCTTGTCGTTCGCAGCGACCGCTCGATTGGCGATCGCATTCGAGTTCGAGCGTGGCCGCGCCTGCTCCTACTATTCGGCACCCTGCTAGCGGTCTCGTTCATCCCGCGCGATGCGCACGCCTTCACTTGGATGATCAAACACGGTTACGGCGGCTGCACCACGTGTCACGCCGATCCGTCCGGTGGTGAACTTTTGACACCCTACGGCCGAGCGCAAAGCGATTTGCTGCTGCGCATGCACTACGGCAAAGACAACGCCTCGGCCGAAGGCAGCCAGAAGGGCGGCGGTCACTCCGGTTCGTTCGACTCCTTCGATTCCTTCGACAACGACGAGGACAAGGCGGCCGATGGCGAGGGCACCGCGAGCAAGACCAAGGGCGCCGCCAAGAACGGTGACGCCAAGCCGAGCCGAGCCGCCAAGGCAAAAAAGGATTCTGACGACGACGACGACGACAACAAGTCGAGCGGCGCTGCCAACGCTAAAGGAGACTCGGACGACGACGCCAAGCCGAGCGCCCCCGCCAAGGCAAAAAAAGACTCGGACGACGATGACGACGACGCGCCCGCCACTGGCGCCGGCGACGCGCCAAAGTCGGCCAAGGCCGCGCCCGATGCGAGCGGCAAAGCGGCCGAACTCGACAGTTCATCCGGCTTCCTCTGGGGTCTGATCACGCCGCCCGATTGGCTGCTGCTCGGAGGCAGTTACCGGCATCTCACTCTTTACGAGTTCGGCTCGAAGCGCTTCGCCACGTTCCCGATGCAGGCGGATTTGTACGGCCAATTGGTGCTGGGTGGCTTCCGGGCGGGCGGCAGCATCGGAGCCATTCGAGTACCCGAAGGTTCGCCGTACGCGCGCGCGGCGCAGGTGACGCGAAACCAAGGTGACCAGTGGAACCTGCTCTCGCGCACTCACTACATCGGTTACGAATTCGAGGACGGCGAGTACTTCTTGCGCGCAGGACGCTTGAATTTACCGTTCGGCATTCGCATCCCCGAGCATACGATGTGGGTGCGCAGCGCGACACGGACGGACCGCGAGTCGAGTCAAGAGGACGGCCTCGCTCTGGCGTTCAACGGCTCCGTCGTGCGCGGCGAGGTGATGGCCATCGCGGGCAACTACCAGATCAATCCAGATAAGTTCCGCGAGCGCGGCTATAGCCTGTACGTCGAGTACCTGGTCGCTTCACGCAGCGCGATCGGCGTCAGCTCGGAAGTAACGTACGCCAACCGCGATCGCATCATTGTCGAGCAGGGTTCGATGTTGCGTCAAGCGCACGGGCTCTTCGCGCGCACCGCGATTTCGGACAAAACCGTGCTGCTCGCGGAAGCCGACTTTCTCAATCGCTCGTTCGCCGCCCCCGGCTACGTCGGCTTCGCGCAGCTCGACTGGGAGGCCGTTCAAGGCCTGCACTTCATGGTCACCGGTGAAGGACTCGACAACGGCTACGACGCGAACCAAAACGTCTTGCACGCCCCCGGCAACGGCCAACCCATGCTCGGCGGCTGGGGCACAATCGACTGGTTTTTCCTACCGCATCTCGAATTTCGCTTCGACGCAGTCGCTCAACAGCAAAGTCACTTCACGCTGCTCGGTCAGCTTCACGCTTTCTTGTGAGGTCAGAGTCCATGCGCCGTCCTTCACTAGTTAGTAGGTTTTGGTTTGGCCTGCTCGTGCTGGCTGCGAGCACGGTCTCGCAGAGTGCCCTTGCCACGCCGACTTTTCCGGGAGTCGTTCGCGACTACCTGAACCTGGGCTGCACACCCCAGTGCATCATTTGCCACCACACGAACGAGGGCGGCATCGACATCAACGATTTCGGCGATCTCATGCTGCGCAACGGTGCGGTCCCCTACGACGACGACACCGTGCGCAACGCGCTCAGAATTATCGAACAAGGCGCCGATTGCGGCGCAATGCCGGTGCCAGCCGCCTGCGGCCATGGCGGTACGGCTATGACGACGCCTGGCTCGCTCGACACCGACCATGACGGCGTGGACGACATTACCGAGCTTCGCAACGGAGATTTGCCCGCCACACCAGGGCCGGCGGGCCAAGGGCTGGCTTGCTCCGCGGTGAGGTACGGCTGCGGCGCGCGCATCGCTCCCGAGCCGCCCGCAGGCCACACGGGTGCGGCCGTCCTCGGCATCACACTACTCTGGGTGGGGGCGCGCGCGCGACGGCGTCTGCGCGGATCACGCTAGGGATCGAGCATGACGCGCGCGGCCAGCCCCAACACCAGGCGCACCGGCGATGTGCGCGTGCAGGGACGCGCCGCGCGCATCGTCAACGAGGTGCTGCGGACCACGGCCGAGGAACTAACGCGCGTCGGCTACGTCGCGTTGCGCGTCGAAGACGTCGCGCTGCGCTCCAGCGTCAACAAGACCACCATCTACCGCCGCTGGCCGACCAAACCGGAGCTCGTCGCAGCCGCGCTGCGCTTCGCGGTGCGGCGCCCTGAGGCCCCCGACACAGGCTCCCTGCGCGGTGATCTGCTGGAAGCCATTGCTGCGTCCGTGCGCACCGCGACTTCGCCGATCGCGCGCGGTCTTTGGCA
>DASYCR010000410.1:0-2850 GCA_036500095.1 Polyangiaceae bacterium | reverse complement strand
ACCAACGACAACTTGACGGGTCTCTACGCGCTGCGTTCGGGCGAGACGCTCACTGAGGTCTACTTTTCGGTGAGCCCGAGTTCGCTCGGAGTGGCGGGCACCGCCGTCGCGAACACGCCGATTGCCGAGATGGGCTGCACGATCTTCAAGAGCCCGCTCGACGGAACCAACTCCGTCGCGTTCACCTGCGCGGATCTGGGGCTGGCTGGTGACACCGACGTCGACGCATTGGCCGTGTTCGGCAAGACCACACCGAGCAAAGTGTTGTTCTCGCTCGCGGGAGGTGTGCAGGGCGTGCCACAAGGACTCGCTGGGACCGGCGTCGAGACGATGCGAACCGCGCAAGGCTCGACCACCGCCGGAGTCTTCTCGGCACCGGTCGACGGCTCGAACTCCAACACAACGCTCTTGGACTACATCGCGCTCGGCCTCACCTCGTCGTTCGACAACGTCGATGCACTCGCGGTGCTCGACATCGCGCCGCCCGCGGTGACCTATGGCGGCTCGTGCACGCTGTCGGTCGACCCGCTCTCGGCGGATGCGGGGCTCGGTTCTTTCTCGGGAGCCACGAACCTCGGCAATGGTGTGGTCGTGCTGCGCGGCTTCAACGTCGGCACCGTGCCCGAGCCGGATTCGTACCTCGCGTACGACGCCAAAACCTGCGCCTTCTTGCAGCGTATTTTGCTGCCGCCCAACGCGCTCGGCGCATATTGGACGATCGTGCCGCTCGCGGGTTGGACAGCGGCGCAGCCGCTCAGCAACGTCGAGTTTTGGACTTCGCCGGGCGGACCCGAGCTCTCGCGCTACGACCAAAGTGGCGCGCTGCTCGATACCTATCCGCTCTCGAACGTAACCGGTGGCTCGATCGTGAGCCTAGAGTACGTTCCGGCCGTGCAGAGTTTCTTGGCCGAATACGATGGCGAGTTTGGTGAGCCAGACTACCAGCTCTACCGAGTCCCGTTGCCCGCGGCGGCCACGCCGGACATGCAGGAGATCCCCTTCACGCAAGCGCCGATCAACCACCCGTGTGCCTCGGGTCAGATCCTCGGGACGGACAGCAACGGCTTGTCGTACATTTTGCAGCCCGACAACGGCTCGGCGGTGGGCGCGTTGCGCGTGTGCCCCTTGACGCCGACCGGCGAATTCGCAGGTCTGCCGTTTACCTGGACGCCGAACGTCGCGGGCGATCTCACCATTTCGGGTCTGATGCCCGGCAACCTGCTGTACGCGCTCCACACCGGAAATTTGGCGGGACCTTTTACGATCGAGCACGCCATTTTCAGCCTCGCGGCGCCACTTCGACCCTAGCGCCCCAACTCGAAGACCAACGAAAAATGAGTTTGGTTCTCACGCTCGAAGGCGTCTTGTCGAGCGAGGAGCTCAAGAGCCTGACCGCGCAGCTCGAACGAGCGCGCTTCGTGGACGGTGCGTCGAGCGCGGGGGGCGACGCGCGTCAGCAAAAGCACGTGCTCCAGCTCGACCGAACAGGAGACATTCAGCGCGAGCCTGGGGAGCTCGTGGTGCGCGCGCTCTTACGACATGCACTGTTGCAGGCAGCGGTGCTGCCCAAATCGACGCGGCACCCGAACATCAACCGCTACGAGCCCGGCATGCACTACGGCTTGCACCTGGACTCGCCGATCATGACCGGCGCCGTGACCACGCGCAGCGACGTGAGCATCACGGTTTTCTTGAATGAACCCGAGAGCTACGGCGGCGGTGAGCTCCGCATTTTGCGCGACGGCGCGGCGCTCGAGCTCAAGGGTCGCGCGGGCGACGCCGTGATTTACCCTGCCGATTCGCTGCATGAGGTCAGGCCGGTCACGTCCGGCGTGCGGCTCGTCGCGGTCACTTGGTGTCAGAGCATGATCCGCGACGCCGCACAGCGCGCGCTTGCATTCGAGCTCGGTCGCAGCATTCTGCGACTCGAAAGCGAGCGCGTCGACAGCGAGCTCTTGCACACGCTGCGCCGCTGTCACAGAAATCTGCTGAGAATGTGGATCGAGATTTGAGCGCGCAGCGCGCGAAAGTTGGAGGCTCATGACCGTACGCAATTTCGAACCGGAGTTCATGAAGCTCGGAGTGCTCACCGCCGCGCTGCAAGAGCTGACGCCGCGGGAAATTCGCGATGCCGATCCCGATCGCGCCATTTTGGATTGGCTCGCCTTCGCGCGCGAGGTAGGCGCGGACTACATCCAGCTTTCCGCCGCCCTGCATGCGTCGGAAGCCGACGTACCGGCCGAGGCGCTGCTCGATCCTGTGGCCAATACGCTCGACCTGCGCGCGCCCTTCGACGCCAAGCGCCGCGATCGCGTGGAAGCGGGGCTGCGTGAGTCCAAGGTCGGCCTCTCCGATCTCGCCTACTTCGACAACATGCTGCACGAGGACGCCGCCGTGCGTCGGAAGAAGCACGACTTCATGCGCCGCGTGTTCGACGCCGCGGCGCTGCTCGGCGTGCGCGCGGTGTGCGGCTTCGTCGGGCGCAATCAGGCGCTCAGCATGGATCAGAACCTACAAATGTTCGCGGAGGTGTTCGTGCCGCTGCTCAAGGAGGCGAAGGCCCGCAACATCACCTTCCGCGTCGAACAGTGCCCGATGCCGGGCTGGACGACGAGCGACCACTTCCACAACAATATCGCTTACACGCCGGGCACTTGGATCGCGCTCCACCGCATCTGTGAAAAACACGGCGTGGGCGAGCACTTTCGCGTGCACTACGATCCGTCTCACGCGATCCTGATGGGCCAAGATACGCGCTCCCTGTTTCAGTATTTGAAGGACTCGGGCTACGCATTTTTGATCGACGGCTTTCACGTCGATGGGCAGGTCGTCGACGCCAAAGGCATCTCT
>DASYCR010000409.1:0-2975 GCA_036500095.1 Polyangiaceae bacterium | reverse complement strand
CCCCTGGGAAGAGGGGGAGCTGCGCGAGATTGGCTTTCGGACATTGCTCCACACGGAACACACGCTCGAATTTTGCATTCCCATGTCGCGGCGCGTGGAGAGCGTATTGGGCTCGAACGGCGCGCTCGCGGGCCGAGTCGTGCGGACCTGCAAGGCGCTGAAGGGTATCATTCACGTGCGCAGCGAGCCGGTCGTGTGCAGTGACGGCAGGGAGCTCACTCGGCTCAGCGTTCGCGTCGAGAACGCGAGCGCTGGGGTCCGAGAGGACGCCGCGCGGGCGCACGCGATGCGCTCGGCGTTCGCCTCCGCGCACGTGCTGCTGGAGCTCAAGCGGGGCGCCTTCATCTCGCTATTCGAGCCCCCAAGCAGCGCCCAGGGCGCGGCCGCTACTTGCCACAGTGAAGGCACTTATCCGGTCCTGGTAGGCGAGCCCGGCGCAGCCGACCTCGTGCTCTGCTCGCCGATCGCGCTCTACGACTATCCTGAAATCGCGCCGGAGAGTCCCGGGGACTTCTTCGATTCGGGCGAAATCGACGAGCTGCTCGCCCTGCGCACACTCACGCTCACACCCGAGGAAAAAGCGCTCGCTCGCGCGACCGACTCGCGCACCCGCGCGCTGCTCGAGCGGGTCGAGGCGATGACGCCCGAGTCATTGGCCAGGCTGCACGGAGCGATCCGCGCCCCGCTCGCCGAAACACGCTACCGCCCGGGCATGCGCGTGCGGCTGCGCTCGAGCGGTCGCCGCACCGACGCGCAAGACATCTTGTATGAAGGGCGTACCGCGACGATTGAAGAGCTGCGCAAGGACGTCGACGGCACCGAGATGGTGGCGGTGACACTCGACGACGACCCGGCCGCGGAGATGCACCGCTGGTACGGCCGCTACCACTATTATCGGCTCGACGAGCTCGAACCCGCGCACGAGGGCAGATGCGATACAAAGTCCTGATCGCCGGGATCGGCAACATCTTCTTCGGCGACGACGGCTTCGGCGTCGAGGTCGCCCGAGAGCTCGCTCAGCTGGTGCTACCAGCCGGCATCAAAGTCGTCGATTTCGGTATTCGCAGCCTGCACTTGGCCTTCGAGCTGCTCACCCCGCCCGAGCTCCTGATCTTGGTGGACGTCGCGCGCCGCGGCGGGCCGCCGGGAACCTTGTACGTGATCGAGCCCCACAGTGAGCTCGAAGCCGCGCATCACGCGATCACCGGCGACGCGCACGGCATGAATTTGCATTCGCTCTTCACGTCGCTCGAGGCGATGGGCGGACACATGCCGCGCACGCGGATCCTGGGCTGCGAACCCGGTTCCCTCGGCGAAGGCATGCAGCTCAGCCCGCAGGTGCAGCGTGCCGTTCGTCCCGCGATCGATCTGATCCGACGGCTGATTGCCAGAGAGGTACCCGACTATGAATGCGCCTGATCCGTCTCACACGTTCGCGGTTGCCGTGGCCTGGGCGCTCGGCGTCGTCATCGCGCTGCTCATCCTGCGCGTCCTGTATCACGAGCTGCCGTCCATGCGACGCTACTTGCGTATCAAACGCATGTAGCCGGCCTGCCTACAGCCAGCACCCATCTGGTTCTGAAACCTGACCGAGCACCCTTCTTGGGGGCGCTGCCGGCGTTCATCTCATCTCATCCCAACCTGACCCAGCACCCTCCTGGGGCAGCAGGGGCAAAGCCCCGCTACACGACATTCCAATTTCGGATCAACGGATCACGGAGCGGAACTGAGGCCGAGACCCAACACGAGCCGGCGACCCCGGCGCATGCTTTCCCCCTGGCGGGAGCAGCCGCGCGGCGTTTCCGGTCGGAACTCAACAAAACAAACTAAACACGAGCGCGTGTCTGATCCACGCTGATCGGTCCGGCGCCAAAATGCATGAGCAGGAACGTGCCGCCGAGCATGGTGATGTTCTTCATGAACATGATGCGCTGAAGCATCGCCTGCGCCGGATCGGAGATCATCCAGAAGCGATGCATCGCGAACGTGACCGGGACCAAAAAGAGCGCGAGCAGCAGCGCGCCCCAGCGCGCGTACACGCCGAGCAACACGCTCAAGCCGCCGACCAGCGCCAAAAGCCCGGACAGCGGCACGAGTACGCTGGCGAACGGCACGCCTTGGGCGGCGGCGTAGTTGGCGCCGGCCGCCGAAAAATGCATCGGCACGGACTCCAGGAAAATCAAGACGAACAATAGTCGTCCGAGCGGCACGAGGAAGCGGGTCGCGTGCGCCGTGCTGGTTTCGTCGTTCATGCCGTGGATGTGAATGGATTGTGTCGTCATGAGCTTTCTCCCGGCCCAAGTGCGTGCAAGCGTCATTCCCGGAGCGCGCCGGGCGCGCGAGCGCGCACGCTTGGCTTTGCGAGGTTTGCGCTGCCCGTCGCGGATCGGCGCCGTGACGATTTGCCTCGCGTGGGTCTGTTGAGCACTTCGCGGACTGCACACCAGTCTGCGCGGGCGTGTGGGAGTGACGGGGCCAGCGCAAAAGAGCGGACCGCGAGTGCATGTGGCGCGTGTGGCACGACAAGTGCCTGGAACAGCGGGCAATGGGCAGCCCGATCGCTCCTGAGCCACCGCCACAAGCACCACGTGTGCCGGGCCGCGCGGGGGTCGAGCCTCCGGTGGGCGGGCAGCCGCGCGCCAGTTGGCGCGGCTGGCTGGTGCTCGGCCTATTGCTGCTGTCGTTTTGGAGTTGGAGTCACTATGCGGGCCTCGGCGACGCGCGCGCGGTCATCTCCTACAGCGATTTCTACAAGGCGCTCGATGAAGAGCACGTCCAGAGCGTCACGCTGAAGGGACAGAGCGTGAGCGGGCAATTCAAGGGCTCGCTCAAGATCGGTGATCGCTCGCTGCACGCGTTCACGACCCTGCTTCCCACGCAGAACGACCCTGACTTCGTGCCCTCGCTGCGAAAAAAAGGCGTGTACGTGGACGTCAAGAGTGAGGAGCAGCCGGTAATCCTGCAGCTCTTGATCT
>DASYCR010000408.1:0-7395 GCA_036500095.1 Polyangiaceae bacterium | reverse complement strand
CGGCAGTCCACTCGCGCCCGCCGTCGACGCGTGCGCGGATCACGCCCGCCTCGTCGATGAACCAGGTTTCGGGATAGAGCTTGGTGCCGAACTTGCCGCCCACGACCTTGGAATCCGGATCGATCATCACGACGAAGGGTGGGTCTCCACCTAGAACGGCGCGCAACGTGTCTCGCGCGTCCTCGAGGCTGTCGTCGGTGCTCACGGTGAGAAGCGCGAGATCGGAATGTGGCGCAATCGCCTTGGATAGGCCGGCGATCGACGGCATCTCTTCCAGGCACGGGCGACAAGACTTGGTCCAGAAATTCAGGATCACCGCCTTGCCTCGGTAAGACGACAGGCGCGCCGTACCGCCACCCAGCTTCGGCAGCTCGAAATCCGGCGCAAGGCGGTTGCGCGCGGCGTAGTCCGGTCGCATCGCGCAGAGCGGCGTGCAAACACGGCGGGTCTCGCCGTCGCGCGCGGTGGTGACGAAACCGTACACACCGAGAGCGGCCAAGATGATGACGACGAACTGCGCGATTCGAGAAAGCGGCACGCGGACCCGAGCCTAGCGCGTTTTCTGGCTAGAGGCAGCGAGCCCGAGCTTGCGGTGCGCGTTGATTCGGGGGAAAACGCGGGCACGCGGGCGATCGCTCGGGTCAGAGCCATGAGCCACTTGGAAAAGAAGCTGCTTGCCGAGGTAGCCCGCGCGAGCGTGGACTTTCGGCTGCTCGAGCCCGGCGACCGCGTGCTGGTCGCGGTCAGCGGCGGCAAGGACTCCTACGCGATGCTCTATCTCTTGCGCGAAATCCAGCGGCGCGCGCCGTTCGACTTCTCGCTGCTCGCCGTGAACATCGATCAGGGGCATCCCGGTTTCCCGAGCCACGTATTGCCCGAATACTTCGAACGAGAGGGCTACGCGCATCGCATCGTGCAGGAGGACACGTACTCCGTCGTCAAGGAAAAGGTCCCAGAAGGCAAGACGTATTGTTCGCTCTGCTCTCGCCTTCGCCGCGGCATCTTGTACACGCTCGCGAGTGAGATAGGCGCAACCAAGATCGCGCTCGGTCACCATCGTGACGACGTGATCGAGACACTGCTTTTGAACCTCTTCTACGCGGGTCAACTCAAGGCGATGCCCGCGCGCCTTCGCTCGGACGATGGCCGCAATGTCGTGATTCGTCCGCTGGCGTACTGTGCTGAAGAAGATCTGCGAACGTTCGCCGAAGAGAAAGCGTTTCCGATCATCCCGTGCGATCTATGTGGCTCACAGGACAACCTGCAGCGCAAACAGGTCAAGATCTTGCTCGACGAGCTCAATCGCAAGAATCCGCACGTCCGTCGCAACTTGTTCGCGGCACTCGCGAACGTGCGGCCGACCCATCTGTACGATCCGGCGCTGCGCGCCGCTTTCGGCCTCGACGGAGACGACGCCCAGCCCGAGCCGCCCGCCGACAATCATCCAGGATTGCGCGTGGTTGAAGGTCGACCTCTGCCCGCGGCGAGCCTGGTTCGGACGCGTTCGTCGGTCTAGGGTCGCGCGCCCGAGGGAACTTTGTCGAGCGCAGCGCTGTCGATCGCAACAAGATCGCGATCGCCATGCGTCCGCCGCGCTTGACAAGCTCACTCTTTGGTTCCCTCGGCGTGCACGGCTGCTTTCTGGTTTGGGGTTTGTTTGGGTTCCATGCGCGACCGCGCGCGCCCGCGCAAGCCGATGCCTGGGTGGGGAACAGCGTCGAGCTCGACACAGCGGCTGAGCCAGCTGCTTCGCACGCTGTGCCTTATACTGTCGCTGCCACCGCCGACATGACTTCCGGGGGCACCGCGCCCGAGACGACGCGAACCGACGCTGCGCGCAACGAGACGACGGTGCCCGCGCTGAAACCCGCTGCCGCGATGCCCATTGTCGTTCTCGCTCCGCAAGCGGCAAAGCCCACTCCACGCCCGCGCCGTGCGCCAGTGAGCTCGGCGAGCGACGCCCCGAGCTCACCCGCTACGGACGCGCCGAGCGCCTCGGCCACGAGCTCGCGCTCGGCTGGCGCTTTCGGCTCGGAAGGACTTCCCGCCGGCGTTCGCAACTTACCGAGCGCATTCACGCGAGCCATCACCCGCGCGGCGTCACTCGACCCCGTCTGGCGCACCCTCTCTGCAGGCAAAGCAGGCGACTTCACGATCGCCGTAACCGTCGACGAACCGGGTCACATCGCCAGCGCCGAGTTCGAGCGTCCCGCACCGGCCGCGCCGATTGCACCCGAACTGACGCGCCTGCGCGATCGCGTCATCGCGCTGCTCGGCGGCGGCCAGTTCGCGCTCAGCACCGGCAGTGGTGCCGGCAGCGAACGACTCCACATCTCGATCAACCTCGCGGACGCTGCCCCCAGCGAGCAAGACAACCCCGAGGACGTCCTCGAGCTCGGTTTCGACCCTCCGCGCTCGGGAAACGTCGGACGCGCGCACTTTCGGCTCGGTTCGGGACGCAAATTCGAGGCGATCGTGGTCGTCGTGACGCGCGCGCACTGATTGCCCGCTCACGCGGAGGGCGGCGCAATCGTCAGCTTTTTGTGCTTCAGGCGCTCCGGCGCGATCGGCGCGACGGCTTCGGTATAGCCTTCGCCGTCGGGCGCGTGTCCGAGCGCCGCGAAGGCACGGCGATAGTCTGCAAAGCGACCGCCAGCACGCACGGCAGCGACGAGCGCGCGACCCTCGGCCTCCCCGCCCTGTGCGAGCACGTATTCGACCCATGCCCACTTGGCGCTCACCGAGCGCACGTCCGCGCGCCCGCGCAAACCACGTCGCAGGCGTTCCAGCCGCCCCTGCACGCGCGCGACGCCCGCGTAGGGCATGCGATCGAGCGGCGTGTTTCGCTTCGAGCAAAACGGCGCGACACCCAAAGCCACCGGACAAATGCGCGACAGCTCGCTCACGAAGCGCGCGCACTCATCGATGTCTTCGTCCGTTTCGCCGGGTAGACCGATCATCAGGTAAAGCTTCAGTCGATCCATGCGGTACTTCTTGACGCGTTCCGCGGCAGCGACGTAGTGCGGCTCGCGACCACGACGGTCGATCAGGCCACGCATGCGTTCGCTCGGACCGTCGAGGGCCGTCGTCAGCGTACGATGTCCGGCGAGCTTGAGCGCCGCCACGAACTCCTCCTTGAGCCGATCCGGACGCAAGCTCGACAGGCCGACTTCCAATCCTTTGTCCGCCAGCTCGCGCACGATCTCGATGACCTGAGGATGGTCGCTGACCGCAGCGCCCACCAAGCCCACCTTGCGTACGTGGTCCGGAATACGCTCGAAAATCACGGCCTTCGGCACGATCCGCATGCCGCCATTCGTGGAGCGTCGCATCACGCAATAGGTGCAGCCGCGCGAACAACCGCGCTCGCTTTCGATCAAGAACATGCTCGAAAGCTCGGCGTGAGGCGTCACGATCGCGCTGTGCGCCGGCAAGAGCGCGTCGTCACAGGCAGCGATCTTGGCTAGCTCCTTGCCGTGCACCGCTGGCACGAAGATGTTCGGATGCGCCGCGAGCTCGCTGAGGGCAGCTTCCCGGTTCGGTGCGTCGCGGATCACGCGGATCGCGTGTTCGACGATGCCCTCGGCCTCCCCCATCACGACAGCGTCTGCGATCGCCGCCAACGGCGACGGATTCGAGAACGTGAGCGGTCCGCCGGCCAGAATGAACGGCGCGCGCTCTTCGCGCTCCTCGCGCAGCACCGCTATCTTCGATGCGTCCAACATGCGCACGAGACCGGCGAGCTCGAGCTCGTACGCCACGCTCACCGCGAGCAATGGAAACGCGCCGAGCTCTCGCAATCCCTCGTAGCTCAGCGGTCGCTCGACCTCGCAGCCCGGCTTGTCGCCGTCGTCGGGCAGAAATGCCCGCTCACAAGCGACTCCCGGCATGTCTTGGACCGCTCGATAGATGCGTTGGTAGCCGAGCGAGCTCATACCGACGCGGTACGGTGAGGGGTACACGAGCGCGATCCGAAACGGCGCGTCCTTGTCGATGCGGCCGACCTCGGCGCGCAGACGTTGGGCGATGAGCCGCCGAGTAGCTTCGGAAAGCATGGGGCGATGAGTATAGCGTGTGAGCGCCGTGGCGTGAGGTTTCGGCCGGCTAGCGCTGGGCGCAACGTCGCGCGATGGTCTACGCTAGCGGACATGAGCCCCGATTCCCGCGATCCCAAGCGAACTAGCCCCGGAGGGGGGCTCGTGTTCGATTGGAATGGAGGCGAGGACTCGGCAGCCCCCCAAGTCAGTCTTCTCGACGAGACGCTGAGAGATGGCTTGCAGAGCCCATCCGTGCGCTACCCGGGCATCGAGCAGAAAATCGTCGCGCTCGAGAGAATGTCCGCCGCGGGTATCGAATTCGCAAACCTGGGGCTACCGAGCACTTCGGCGCGCGCGTTCGAGGACGTGCTCGAGATGTGTCGAGCGATCGCACGGCTCAAGCTCGCGATCCGTCCGGTTTGCGCGGGCCGCACGGTCGCGGGCGACGTTGCGGCAATCGTCGAGGTTTCGGAGCGCGCTGAGATCGCCGTCGAGGCCTCGTTGTTCATCGGTTCGAGCGCCTTGCGGACCACTGCAGAGGGTTGGGATCTCCCGCTCTTGCTTCGGCGTACAGAGAACGCGATTGATCAGGCTCGCGCGGCCGGCCTCGCCGTCACGTTCGTGAGCGAGGACACGACGCGTTCTCAGCCGGACACACTGCGCGCACTGTTCAGCAAAGCGATCGAGCGCGGTGCGACGCGCATCTGCTTATGCGACACCGTCGGGTTCGCGACGCCCCCGGGCGTCACTGCGCTCGTGCGTTTTGCGCGCGAGGTGGTCGGCCAGGATGTGGGCATCGACTGGCACGGTCACGATGATCGCGGGCTCGCCCTCGCCAACGCGCTCATCGCGCGACGCGCCGGCGCGGATCGCTTGCACGCCACGGCCCTCGGTATCGGTGAGCGAGTCGGCAACACGGCGATGGAGCTCTTGCTGCTCAATCTCTGGCTCGCGGGGGCAGAGCGGCCGCTCGCGCCAGTCGCCGCCTATTGCGCGCACTTTGCGGACGTGCTCGGCGTGCCGATCCCCGACCATCATCCGCTGGTGGGTCGCAACGCGTTTCGGACGGCCACCGGCGTACACGCCGCGGCGATCGTCAAGGCGCAGGGCAAGGACGCCTGGCTCGCCGACCACGTATACGGGCTACTCTCCCCGAGCCAGATCGGCGCGGCGCTCGCGATCGACGTGGGGCAAATGTCCGGTTCCTCGAACGTGCAGCATTGGCTGCGCCGGCACGGGTTCGAGCCGAGCGAACCCCTGCTCAAGGCACTGCTCGAGCGCGCCAAGGGCGCCGAGCGGGTGCTCACGGACGAAGAGCTGCTGTCGGTGGTCGAGCGCGTCCGGGGGTCGCTGTAGGTGGAGCGGGCGCGCACGATTTGATCTCAATTGAGCTGGCAGGTGGCCGTTCTGAGTCGTTGTGACGAACTCGATTGACCCCGGCGATTCGGGCGGCCCGC
This sequence comes from Polyangiaceae bacterium, assembly GCA_036500095.1. Taxonomy (GTDB): domain Bacteria; phylum Myxococcota_A; class Polyangia; order Polyangiales; family Polyangiaceae; genus PMG-095. The sequence goes on along the minus strand of DASYCR010000408.1, from coordinate 1,901 downwards.
GCTCGAGGGTACCGCGCTCGATTCAAAGGCTCACGAGCTTGCTCGCCGCCGCGGCCTCGCACACCGTGCGACCCGACGATGCACCTCGGTCCTCGCTCCTGGGCGCGGCGAGCCGGCGTTCGCGCGTGACGGTCTTGATCGCGGCCGGCGTGGGACTCGCTCTAGCCGGGCTCGTCGGCGGCGGAGCGCGCCTGGCCATGCGCGCGCATTCACGCTCGCAGCTCGTGCCGCAACTGGTGAGCGGCGCACCGGTGCTCAAGAAGGCGGCTGACGGCGCGGACGTCCGCTGGCACGAGAGCACCACCACGATCTATTTCGATCGCTCGCTGGCAGAGCTCGCGCCGGGTGCGGTGGACGCCGTGCAGTCGGGGTTCGGAACCTGGATCGGGAGCGACGCGCGCGTGCCGGATCTATCCTTCGACACGACGCATCAAGCCAACTTCGGCAAAACACCCAACGGTCGCAGCGAGATCTCATACGGCCGCATCACGCTGCCCGGCCACGAACACGACCTCGCTCTGACGATCACCTTCTCCGACGCTTCTACCGGAGAAATCGTGGAGGCCGACATGATTTTCAACAGCGAGCACTCGTTCGGTCTGTTGAAGAGCGCCGACTCGCACCATGCCGGTTCGGAAGCCGCCGACTGCAACGACAAGTACGACCTACAAGCGGTCGCAACCCACGAAGCGGGGCACTTCTTCGGGTTAGGCGAGGATTTCGACCAGCGGCTGGCGACCATGTATTTCACGACGGGGCGTTGCGAGCTTCACAAACGAGTGCTCACTGACAGCGACGTCACCACCATGAGCGGGCTCTATCTGAACAGCGACGTCGCCGCCAAAGCACCCGCCGGTAAGGGCTGCGCACTCGCGCCGGCGGGAAGCGAAACGGACAGCTCGAGCCCGGCCTACGCTGGACTCGTATTGCTCGGCATCGCCGCGGCGCGGCGTCGCCGGCGCTGAAAGCGCGCAACGCGCCTTTACAGAGCCGCGATCGGCGACCAAGCTCCCGCGCGTGCCCCAAGACGAGTTTGCCGATCACGCTCCCGATCCGGCCGAACACAAGCCGAAGCAGCGCCGGGCGCTGAGCCACGTCGGTGGCGCAATCGTGCTCAGCGGCGGCTCTGAGGAGGAACGCGCCGCGCTCTCGCACGCGCTCGAGGTAGACGCGGACGAAGCCGCGACGATGGCGCACGTGCACGGCTTTCACAGCTACCCCGCGCGGCTCCATCCGCAAACGGCGAGCCGGCTCATTCGAGGTTTTTCCAAAGCCGACGCCACCTTGCTCGATCCATTTTGTGGAAGCGGCACGGTGCTCGTGGAAGCACGTCTGCTTGGACGAAAAGCGTACGGCGTCGACGCGAACCCGTTGGCGATCGAGCTCGCTTTGCTCAAGTGCCATGGCATATCCTCGGATTCTGCGAGCGCGTTGCAGGACGCCGCCAAAGCGGTCGCCGCGCATGCGGACGAACGGCGGCTCAAGAAGCTTGGCCCCACGCGGCGCTATGAGGCGGCCGATCGCGAGCTCTACGACGCGCACGTGCTGCTCGAACTCGACGGGCTGCGTGACGGCGTTCTGCGGCTCGAATCGAGCGAAATACGCCGCGCGCTCTGGCTCGTGCTGTCCGCCACGCTGACCAAAGTGAGCCGGCGGCGCGGGGACTCCGCCGCGGGCAGAGCGCCCAAGCGCCTGGCCGGCGGCTTCACCATTCGTTTCTTCGTGAGCAAAACCGAAGAGCTCGCCAGACGTTTGCTCGATTTCGCGGCGCGACTCCCTGCGCGCGCTCCGCACATCAAGTGCGCGGCCGGCGACGCGCGAAGCCTCGTCCAAGTCCGCACGGCGGAGATCGACCTGATCGTGAGCTCGCCACCGTACCCGGGCGTCTACGACTACTTCGA
>DASYCR010000407.1:0-8997 GCA_036500095.1 Polyangiaceae bacterium | reverse complement strand
CGGAGCAAGTGCTCGTTCTCTATGAAGGCAAGCGCGCCGTGTACGCGACCTTGGTTTCTACCGGCCGCGACAAGCTCGGCGATCCGAAGGAGACGCTCTCCACGATCCGCGGCACGTTCCGCCTGCAGAGCAAGCACATCTCGGCCATGATGGATTCCGACGAGAACTCCAGTGTTTCTGGCGGCTCACGCGCGCACGGGTCGAAGCTCAGCGCGAGCGCCGCGGAAACCACAGCGCGCCTCAAGGAGCTCGAGGCCGCCGGCAAGCCCGTCAACGCCGACGACAAGCGGCGGCAGGCGAACATCGATAAGGGTCGCGATCCCGAGTACGGCATCACCATGCGCCGCGGCTCGGCCGACTTCGAGCTCCGCGACGTGCCCTGGATAGAGTACTTCGCGTCGGGTTACGCGTTACACGGTGCGTACTGGCACGACGTATTCGGCATTCCGCGTAGCCACGGTTGCATCAACCTGGCTCCGATCGATGCGCGCTACGTGTTCATGTGGACGGATCCGCCCGTTCCCAAGGGTTGGCAGGGGATCAACGTGGGCTCGGATATGGGGGAGGGCACGGGCGTCGTGGTACGCGAGTAGGACAGGGTCGCACCTTCGTACCGCGTGCCGCGAAAATCCGAAGTGCACTCGAGCGAGCTCGGAGGTGCCTGCCGCTCGGCACGACGCGTGCTTAAATAGCAGGGATGGCCCGATTCCCCGACGGCGACAGCGATCCCCGCTACGCGGTGAATTTGGCCGTTTCTGCGCAAGCGAGCCACGATCGTCCGCGCAAGCGAGCCATGACGTTGCGAGCCTTCGCCGTGTTGCTGGCGGCGCTGGCGTCGCCGGTGCTGCTCGGTCCGATCTTCGGAGACCGCGCACAAGCGCGCTCGCCCCGCATCACCCCTGATCCCGAAGTCACGGCGAACGCAACTCTCGCGAGCGTATCTGAAGAGCCGCGAGCAACTGCTCTGCCGACATCCGCGGCCGGGTGCCCGAAAGAGATGGTGCTCGTCGAAGGGGAGTACTGCACGGACGTCGCACAAACGTGCACGCGCTGGCTGGACGATCCGACGCTGCCGTTCGCGCGTTGCGCGGAGTACGCGTCGCCGGCGCGCTGCGTGGGCGAAAAGGTGTCGATGCGCTACTGCATCGACCGCTACGAGTACACCAAGCCCGGCGAAGAGCTGCCCATGAACTACGCCAGCTTCAACATCGCCAGCGAAACGTGCGCGTCGCTCGGCAAGCGCGTGTGCAACGAGAGCGAGTGGAACTTCGCCTGTGAAGGCGAGGAGATGCGTCCGTATCCTTACGGCTTCTCGCGCGAGTCGAAGTGCAATCAGGATCGCGACGACCTGTTCGAGAAGAACCCTCACCGCCAAGTGCTCGCGGATCGCCGCGAGCCGGCCGACGCCCGTCCGGAATGCGTGAGCGCGTTCGGCGTCTACGACATGACCGGCAATATGGACGAGCCCGTGCAACGCGAGGGCGCGGCTCATGCGCCGCCCTTCAGCAACGCCCTCAAGGGCGGTTGGTGGATGCCCGCCCGCAATCGTTGCCGTCCGGCCACCACCGCCCATGACGACTATTACAAGGACATCCAGGTCGGGGTTCGTTGCTGCGCAGCTGCTGATTAATTTAATTCAAGATCAGCAGTTAAATATTTAGAATATAAGGAGATAATCTGTAAGAGTGGACCGGTACCTGCTTCCATGAGCAGACCGGCCCGCCGACAAATACCTTGACGCTTCGCGCGCTTCACCGAAAAGTCCCGCCCGCGTGAACGGCAAAGCGAGAACCATCCTGCTGGCGGGCCTGGCCTTCAGCACCACCGGTGTGGGTTGTCGCGACGCGGAGCACAGCGCGCCGGTTGGCCGTCCGAGTGGGCCTGCTGCAGCCGTCGGCAGAGCGGCTCCAGTGCAAGTGGCCGAGCAAGCGCCGCTCACCAGCATCGCCGCGCTCAAGACGACCCCGAGCACGCCGGCCGCGTCCGAGTGCGCTGACGGGATGACGCTCGTCGACGGCATGTATTGCCCCGACGTGCGTTTGAACTGCAAGAAGTACCTCGACCCCAAGGGGCGCTACGAATACTTCCGCTGCGCGGATTACGGACCGTCGACTTGCTTGTCGAAGGAGCGCAAGCACCTGCACTTTTGCATGGACACGCGCGAGTACACGCCCGCCGGCGAATCCCTGCCGGAGAATCACCATAGCTGGCGCGACGGTGATCGCATCTGTCGCGGCATGGGCAAGCGCATGTGCCTCGAGAGCGAGTGGAACTTCGCGTGTGAAGGCGAAGAGATGCGCCCCTATCCCTACGGGTTTACGCGCGACGCGACCGCGTGCAACGCCGACCGCGACGACGTGGTGAGTCCGCAGGGTACCTTGCGCGATCTGCGCGCGCCGAGTGGCTCGTATCAGCGCTGCGTGAGCCCGTTCGGCGTGGCCGACATGAGCGGTAACCTCGAGGAGTTCGTGACCATCGATCACAGCACTCCCGCGCGGCCAGCCATGAAGGGCTCCTATTGGCAGCCAGGTCGCAACTTCTGTCGCGCTGCTCAGACCGCGCACGATCGCTACTACAACGGCACCGAGACGGGCTTCCGTTGCTGCGCGGATACGCCGTAGGCTCTTACGGATAGAGTCCGGCGCTCTCGAGCGTCAACGCTTCGTCCCAGCCGAACATGAGGTTGAGGTCTTGAATCGCCTGGCCGGCGCCGCCCTTCACGAGATTGTCGAGGGCGGAGAATGCCGTGACCTCGCGCTCCGAGCTTCGCACGGCCCCGAGCGCCACGCCGACCTCCGCGTCGTTCGAGCCGAGCACCGCGACGACCTCCGGCAGACGCGTGGCGGGCGAGCGCACGAAGCGTTCACTTGCGTAAGTCGCGCTCGGCAGGGCACGAAGCTCCTGCTCGGGCACGCTCGCCGGTGCCCGAAAGAAGGCGGTCACGAAGATGCCGCGCACGAGCGGCGCGGACACCGGCACGAACGACAGCGTCGGCTCGGAGGCCCCGGCCGCGCGCAGAGTCTCGATGATCTCCGGTGAATGTTGGTGCTGGAGCGGGCGATAAGTGCGGAGATTGTGAGAGCGCACCGGGTGGTGCGTCGTCGGGCTCGGGGTCGCGCCGCTGCCACTCGAGCCCGTGACACCCACGACCTGAACGGGGCCGGAGAGCCAGCCCGCTCGCGCAAATGGCAATAGAGCCAGCTCGATGGCCGTCGCGAAGCAACCCGGAGACGCCACGCGCCGCGAGCCCCGGATCTGTTCGCGATAGAGCTCCGGCAGCCCGTAGCAGAACGAGCCGAGCAGCTCGGGGCGAGGGTGCTCGCTGCCGTAGTACTCGCGGTAGCTTTGCGCGCTCTTCAGGCGGAAAGCGCCGGACATGTCGATCACGCGCTGTTCGGCGCTGACGGCCGCCATGACCTTGCAGCTCACCGCGTGCGGAAGCCCCATCAAAATGGCGTCTGCCCCGCGGACGGCCTCGGCCGGCGGTGGATTCTCGAAGCGCAACTGAGTGCGTCCCTCGAGGTGTGGGTGCGCGGATGCCACGAGCTCGCCCACGTGATCGGCTGCGCACACGCGCACCACGTCCACGTGAGGGTGTACGAGCAAACGCCGCAGGAGCTCCGCGCCCGCGAAGCCCGACGCGCCCAGGACGGCAACCTTCACGCGCTCCATGGGTTCATTCTAGCTCAGCTCCGCGCCCAATCTCGTTCCGCTACGAAGCGCTGAATGCCGGCCAAAACCAGGCCGCGCGCGCGCCGCCGAGGCGCGAACGCGACCTCCACGCTTTGGAACTGACTCCAGAGCGACGCTTTCGAGATCGCCGAAGACAGATATTCGCGCGCAGCGAGCGGCAAATCGCCGATTTTTCCGGTGAGCACGACGCGCCGCAAGCCGTACAAGTTGAGCGCGGCGCCAATGCAGGAAGCGCTGGCATCGAGTGTATCGACGAGCCAGGTCGGGAGAGGTTGCTCGGCGAGATAGCGTGACAGCGCCGGCCAAGTGGCTTGCGCGTCACCGCTCGCCTTGCGATAGCTTTCGAGCAGGCCCGGTTCGGCGAGCAGCGTTTCCAGGCAGCCGCGGCGACCGCAACCGCAGGCGCGTTCGTTGTGCCGCACGCGCGTGTGTCCGATTTCGCCGCTGACAGGCAGTGGACCGGCGTATGGGCGCTGACCGAGGACGACCGCGCCACCGACGCCGTCGCCCACGTCGACCAACAAAAAATCGCCCCGGTGCCCATCGGCATCGAGTTGGCCGAGAGCGAGCGCCTTGATCTCTTGAATCAACGAAACCTGGGCGCGAAACAGGCCACCGAGTGATTTGCGTAGATCGGTTTGCTCGAGCCAGTGAAGGTTCGGCGCGACCAGCACTTTGCCGACGGGCTCGTCCACGATGGCCGGCACGCTCACGACGACCCCCCACGGACGACGAATGTCCAGCCCAGCAGCGGCCGCGCGTACGCGGTTTTGCCAAGCGACTTCGCCCGCTGGCGTTTTAAACGAGTCGCGCCATTGCTCCTCGACCGGGGGCAGCAGCGGCTGCGCGGCGAGCGCCGTGCGCTCCACCCCGACCTCCAGAATGACCAAGCGTGCGGGGCTCGTCGACAAGCGCACTCGCCTGCCCGGGCGACCCACACTACCGCGCACGAGCGCCTCGGACTCGACCGATTCGACGACGCCCTTGCTCAGCAGCTCGTCGATGATTTTGCCGGCGGTGGGCTGGCTCATGCCGGTGGCCTTGGCGAGCTCGGCTCGCGTGGCCACGCCGCGTCGCAGGAGCTGGTCGACGAGGGTGCCCTGATTTCTGAGTCGCAGGCTCGCCGGAATCGCGCGCATGAAACGCTCTCCTCAGCCGAGTACCAGAACTAGTCGCCGCTCAACTTGATCGGGATCCACAGGGTCCGCATCTTGGTCGTCTTGCCGTCGCGTGAATAGCCCGCCAAGCCGTACAGCACGTTCCAAAAATGCCCGGTCGGTGATTCGCCGTAGGAGAAGAGCGGAAAGACGTGGAACTCCCAGTCGAGCCCGCTCTTCAATTTCTTCTCGTGATAGTAGACGTTGCCCACGAGCTGGGTCAGCTCGCGTTCGGTGCTGAAGCGCCAGAACACCGGGAACGCCACGGTGGAGCGCGAGCTCGGGCTGGCAAAATCCCACAAAAATGGCGCGATCACGGTATGCGCGTCGCGCGCATTGCGCCCGATAAACACGATGGGATTGATGTCCGTTTCCCAGCCGCGCAGATCGGTGGAGTGGCGATAGAACGGCGTGAGCCAGGTGGTCTCGCTGATCCCGTAGCGTTCGAAGTGGCCCCAGAACGGGAAGAAGAGCTGGTTATTCTCGCGCGGACTCGTGCGCGAATACAGGAACGGGAACAAGATCTTTTCGTCGAGCCCGATGTCGGGATCGCGGTACGCCCAATAGAGCGGCGTTATCATGTCGAGCTCGGTGCGTCCGCGGTAGCGCGCGTAGAGCCAGGTCACGAACGTGCGTTCGTCGTGATCGCCGCGTGCCATCACGAACAACGGATTCGCGAACAACCAAGAGTCGCCGTGGTAGCCGTAATGGAAGAACGGCAGCACGGTCGTGTGGCGTTCGTCCTGCCCCCAGATGCTGTAATAGAGCGGGAACAGGTGGAACATTTCCCGCTTCTGCGTGTGCCGGCGGAAGTACGGACCCCACAAGTCCGTCCACGATAGGTCTCGGTCGTTGTAGCGGTAGTAGTGGAGGAGGGGCGGGATGACCTCGTACTTGGTCTTCAGATTCTGGCCGTAGAAGTAGAGCGGCGCGACGCCGAAATCGATGTTCTGCGCCGTGCGCGTATCGCAGCTGTCGCCGCCCGACCACGAACAAAACAGCGGCCCGACGAGGTTGAATCCACCTTCGGCGTCCTTGTGCGTGTAGGTCAGAAGCGGCGGGATCAAGGTGTAGCCGCCGTCTTTGCGCGTCCCGGTAAAGTAGAGCGGCGCGAGCCAGTTGTCCGTTTCACCGGGCGCCGAGCGATTCACGAGCGGACCGACGATGGTCGTCCGGCTATCCTTCGTTTTATCCCGCAGGTTCCAGAAGACGGGGAACAGGATGTCGTCCGCGTGCTCGGCGCTGCGGCGGTTGTAGTAGAGGCCGCCGAAGAGCGACGCGCGGTCGACCTCCTGCGGCTTCGTGCGCGACGGCATCGTGCGCTCCGCCCACACCGGAAACGCGAGCTGCAGTTGGTATTTGCCGCTGCGCTCGGAGAAATAGGGACCGTAAAAGTGGTACTTCGAGTGCGCGTCGCGCCCGAGCTCTTCTTCGTCGGGGTCGGCGTCCGTGCCGATCGCCGCGCGCGCCGACTTCTTCATCTTGAGCGGCTGGTCGGGCAGCGAGGGCTCGCTGCCGGGGGCCTCCAAGGAATCGTCCGCGCCGGACGCCGCGTGCGTTTCAGGTGTCCCGGGCGGCGGCTCGTCTTTCTTCTTCTTTTTGCCGCCAGGAGGGGGCCCTTGGCCCATGCCGCCGCCCATCGGCATCATGCCGCCGCCCATGCCACCGCCCGGCCCGCCCGGAAATTGCGCGGACGCGGCGCTCGGCAGGAGCAGCGAGCAGGCGAAAAGAAGGAACGCGCCGTACCGCAAGACGGACCGATCGACGCTCAATGGGGGCTCCCACCGCCGGTGTCGACCGTAGAAAAGACAGCGCGCACGCGCTCGACAACGTCGGCACGCGCGACTTGTTCCTGGCTGTGCGCGCCCAGATTCTTCAATTGCACGACGCCCTGGTCGAGCTCGCTGTCCCCGAGCACGAGGCAGGCCGTGGCGCCGAGACCGTCGGCGCGACGCAGCATGCTCTTCATCGAATTGCCGCGGCCGTCGAGCACGCTGAGCAAGCCGGCTTCGCGCAGCTCGCGGGCGAGCACCAGGCTCTCGAGCGTCGCGCGTTCGCCGAGCGGCGCGATGAAGCAGAGCCGCGGCTTGGGCGCGGGCGTCGCGCCCATCGCGAGCAGTACGCGCTCGAGCCCCACGCCGCAGCCGACGGCCGGGATCTCCGGTCCGCCTAGGCTCTTCAGCATGCCGTCGTAGCGGCCGCCTGCGATCAGCGTGTTCTGCGAGCCGAGTTCGCCCATCGTCGACTGAAACTCGAAGACGGTGCGCGTGTAGTAGTCGAGGCCGCGCACGAGTCCGGGCGTGAGTTGGTACGGCGTGCCGAGCCGATCGAGGCCGCGGCGCACGGCGGCGAAATGCTCGGCGTCTTCGGCATCGAGCGCGTCGAGCACGGACGGGGCGTCCTCTACCGCGGCGCGGTCGCGCGGGTCCTTCGAGTCGAGAATGCGCAACGGATTGTCCTCGAGTCTCTTCTGAGCGTGCTCGCTGAGCGTGCTCGCTTTGGGCCGCAGGTGTTGGCTCAAGCGCTCGCGATAAGCGGCGCGACTGGCGGGTCCCCCGATCGAATTCACGGCGAGCGTGACGTCGGCGATGCCGAGCGCGCTCAGAAAGCGGTGAAGGATGTCCAGGAGCTCCGCGTCGCAAGCGGGGCTGGCGTCGCCGTAAAGCTCGCAGCCTGCTTGGTAAAACTGCCGGTAGCGCCCGCGCTGCGGTTGCTCCGCGCGAAACATCGGTCCGATGTAGTACCAGCGCGTGACCGGCTGCTGCGCGTGGACGCTGTGGGTCAGATACGCTCGCGCCGAGCCGGGGGTTCCTTCCGGCCGCAGCACGAGGACCTCGCCGCTGCGCTCGAGCTCGAACATCTGCTTCTCGACGATCTCGCTGGTCTCGCCGGTCGAGCGCACGAACAAGTTCTTGTGCTCCAGAATCGGCGTACGCACCTCGGAGAAGCCGCACAGCTCGAGCGCGGTTCGGAACTCTCGCTCGACGCGCTGCCAGCGCCAAACATCGTCGGGAAGGATGTCGTTCGTGCCCTTGACGGCGCGAAATTGCATGAGTCTCGGCTTTCCTGAACCAGCCGGCGCGCACGCTGTGCCGCCGGCCGACCCGGGCTTATGCTCGGAGGCGCGGGTCGGGTCAAGCTTGCGGGCGGATCGATGCTAAACAGGCTGAGCATGCGGGCCGCAGCGGTCGACCTCGGAAAAGTCCGTGTGGGCCTCGCTGTAGCCGACGAGCTTGGCCTGCTGGCCCACCCGCGCCACTACCTCGACGGGCGCGATGCGAAGCGGCTGGTTCACGATCTGGCGCGCCTCGCGACGGCCGAGGGGATCACGCTGTTTCTGGTGGGACTCCCGCGCTCGTTGAACGGCAGCGAGGGGCTCGCGGCCAAGCGCGCGCGCCGCTTTGCCGCAGAGCTCGCGGCCGTGAGCACGGCCCAGATCGAGCTCGTCGACGAGTGGTTCTCCACGCGCGAGGCGCACGCGCGCCTCAAAGAGCAAGGCGCGAGCACGCGGGAGGCACGCGAACGAGTCGACAGCGCGGCCGCCGCAGTGCTCCTGCAGAGCTACCTCGACGGGCGGCGGGAACGCGAGCCGTGAGCCGCCGTAAGCGGCGAGCCTCGGGTCCGCCCGCGCGCGCCGCGGGTTCCACCAAGCGCGGCGGCCGCAAGCGCGCCTCGAGCACCCCTCGCGTAGAGCCGAGAGCCGCCACGCGACCCGCGCGTCGCTCACGTGCGCTGCGCCTCGGGATTGCTTTGGCCGGCGTCGCGCTCGCCGTCTACGGGCCGCTCCTTATTTGGGCGCATTTGCCGGGACCGGGTCCGAGCACTGGCTTGCCCGGAGGCGCGGCGAGCTCGCTCGGCTCACCCTGCACGGCGGAGCACGTCGCCGAGCAACTCGCGGAGCGGCAGCTGATCCGCAGCCCGGGCCTGTTTCGCGTTTACCTGACGCTCGTTCACCCCGCGTTTCATTGCGTGGAGCACGATCATCCGCTCACTGCCGAGCTGTCGCCGAGCGAGCTCGTGAACCGCATCGACGGCAGCCCATTCCGAACGTCCGTGCGCGTCCCGGTTCCGGAAGGGCTCAACCACATGGATCTCGCTACGCGCTTCGAGGAGACCCGCGTCAGCTCTTCTGCCGAGTTTCTTCGGG
>DASYCR010000406.1:0-2223 GCA_036500095.1 Polyangiaceae bacterium | reverse complement strand
ACGACGATCGCGGCGCTGCACGAAATCCGGCTGAGTCGCGAAATCCCTCAGCGCCTGATCGAGCTCGTTTCGCGCCGTGGCCGAGTCACCCTGCTCTTTGAGATAATGCGCGAGCGCCATGCGGTGATTGATGCGCTTGCTGACGCCGACGAGGCCAGTCAAAAGCCCGATCGCATCTTCGTGTTGGCCGGCTTGCCAGAGCGCTTCGGCGTAGTCCAAGGCAGCGCTGTAGTCACGGAAGGCGGGGTCGAGCTCCATCAAATGCGCGAGCTCTTCGACCGCCTCGAACGGGCGGCTCAACGCCAAGAGCGAGCGCGAAAGCCCGTGCAAGGCCTCTTTGCTATCGCTCGCTTGGCGCAGAATATCGCGGTAGCGCTCGACGGCTTGGTCGGGGCGCTGCTCGGCAGCGAGCGCGTCGGCGAAGGCCAACTTGTTGAGCTCACTGGGCGTCTCTTTGGCGCGCGCCTCAAGCTCACTCAGCGACGGACCAAGCACCGGCACCTCGGCGATTGAGGCCGAGCGCGGCGCGCTCGCGGCATTTCCCCCGGGGAGCTTTACCATCGCAAAATAGATGAAATCCCCGAACGGCACGAAGAAGATGATCAGGTACCAATAGAACGGCGGCCGCCGCCGAATCGCGTCGACCAGCATCCACAGTCGGAAGCCGATCAGGAAAACGGAAAATACATTCAGGGAGGTGCCCAAAGAGTGCGGCGTCATAGTGCTTGCGCCTCCAAGGAGGGCTGAATATTCGCGGGTTTCTTGCGGTGCAGCTCGAGATCGAGCGGTGTGCCCTCGCCCGCCAGGAGCGCGCTGCGCACGCCGCGATGCGGAAAGTGAGGCTGGCCCGTCAGCGCCTCGACCACTTCGGCGATCTTGGCGGAGCCGCGCTGACCAATCTCGATCGTCACGTCGACGGGGATCATGCGGCCTACGAGCCCGGCGCGTTCGAGCAACGCCAGTGACTCGTCGTCACCGACACGCATCAGCTCCACGAATTGTCGCACATTGACGAACTTTCCGACGCCTTCGATGTCGCGGCGCACCTTGCACTCGGTCTTGGCCAGGAATTCGGCAATACGGCGCTCGAGCCCCGCGACTCCGCCCAGATCCTTGACCGCACTCTCCGCCAGCGCGATGACATAGCGCGCGCCGGTGATGATCGTCGTAATCACGCGATCATTGGCTGTCAGCGGCACGACGCGCTGGAACTCGAGCCCACCGCTAGCCGAGCGATTGAGCTGCGCCAAGAGCTCCTCGGGGCGCGGCGCGTCGATCAACTTCACATCCAAGTATTCGTCCAGGCTGGCCACGCCGAGCGACAAGGCGGGCCCGAACGACATCTCGGGTTTGGGGTGAAAACCCTTGGAATAGGCGGTTTTCGTACCCGCGCGCCGGATGACCCGCGGCAGCTCACGGATCAAATCCAAGTGACCAAGCAGCGCTGCCGGGCCCGTCTTGGCGAAGCTGATTCGAAAACGTTCGGGCTCGCCGCCCGAGCGCAAGGGGCGCAGGGCTTCCGGCAGCAGCCGCGGCTTCTTCTTCAATTTCAGAGGCGCGTTGCTGGGCTCGGGTACGGCTTCGAACGCGAACGGCTCGGGCGCGTCGTCGTCGAAGATCGGTTGGCTGGGCGTGGGCGTAGCAATCACAGGCAAGCGCGTGCGCTCGTTGGCTCCGAGCTTGGTCAAGAACTCGACGCGCTCGCTGCGCATCTTCGTCATGTCACACGCGATGCCGCAGTCGTAGCAGACGAGCTTCCGCGCATCACTCGCGGCATCGGCTACATTCGTGTGGTGCACGAACATGCCGGCGACCTTGCCGCACGGCGGGCTCGCGCGGCTGGCCAAGGCGCGCCGATATTCACGGGCCAAAAAGCCCTCTTCCAGGCCGATATCGAAGTGGTCCCAAGGCAAGCGCGCGGTTACCGGAATCGTGCCCAAATAGGGCGCGATTTCGATGCCGTAAGACGCGAGCGCCTCTTTCCAGGCGTCGAGCTTGAGCTGGTCGTCCCAGGAATCGAAGCGGGCACCGTGTTGGAACGCGCGTTCGATCACGGGGCCCAGCTTGCGGTCACCGCGGGCGAGCACGCCTTCGAGCACGCTCGCTGTCGATTCGTGCATGCGCAACTTGAGCCCCTTCACTCGGCTCGCAGCGTCGCGCAAGATGTCTTGTTTGCGCACCACCTCGGAGAAGGCGTCCTGCGCGCACCATTGAAACGGCGTG
>DASYCR010000405.1:0-5675 GCA_036500095.1 Polyangiaceae bacterium | reverse complement strand
CCCGAGCAGGACGAGCGTGTAGTCGCCGCTGCGATCAGTACCACCCTGCACTTCGAGCCAAACGCGATTTTTGCCGAGCACGGCACCTTCGCGCACGTTGGCAGTCCAGAGCGGCTCGAAGCCGCGCACGCTGCTGGTTCTGAACGGAAACGCGCGCGCGCCCAAGCTCGCGAGCAAGCCGGGATCCGGCGCCTCGAGTCGCCACGCGACGTCCCGCTTGTCTGCCCCGAGCGGCACGCGCTGGCAGCTCACACCCGCGGCTGACGTGAGCTCGAGATCGAGGGAGCTCGCTTTTTTCAGTGCGCCGTCGGTCGTGTCCCGGCCGTTGAACACGAGCCGCAAACGATGCGCACCCGCGAGCTCGATTGGGGGGAGCAATACGACCGCGCCGTCCCGGTAGACATCGATGAATGGCACGCCGTTTTCGCACGGCTCATCGTCCGAGCTCGCCAGGGTCGCGTTCTTCAGTACCACGCCCGGCAGCCCGGCTACGCGCAGCTCGAGCTCGGTGTTGGCGCCACCCAGCGCTTGAAACGTCGCGCGGTCGAGCGAGACGCGCACGTTTGCGCCGGTCACCACGCGTTCGGTCGTGGGTCGGTAACTGTGCACGCAACCAAACATCGCAAGCGCACTCCCGAGGGCGAGCACTCCCGAACAGCGCCGACGTTGGCCCGAGTCGATCGCCAAGCAAGATCAGGGTACGCTCGGATGCGCGTCAGTTCCACGGCCACGAACTCGCGATTTTTCGCGCGCACACGAAAAATCCGGCAAACACTTGCCAAGCGCCTGAAATCTGTCAGAGTCCGCCTCGCCGTGGGTAGGTGCCTTCGGTTTTCGCCCTAGCGTCAGGGCTCTTCCTGACGCGGCTTTCGAGTCCGAATTCTCCCAACGACGAAGGGCGGTCGTGCGATGCGGCGTTATTTCACGCTGCGCGCTCCCCCCGCAAGACGGCGTCGAGCCACGAGCCACGGCTAATTCAAGCCGAATGAGCTCGGTCTAGCGCCAACCAAAGCCACCGGCCGTCGCCGGCAGGCATTTCACAAAGGTCATCTTGGAATCCATCAACACCGACGCGGACACCGCTCCGCTCGCCTCTGCTCCGCTCGCATTTTCAGATCTCGGCTTGAGCGCTCCGCTGCTCGCGGCACTCACCCAAGAGGGTTACGTTACGCCCACGCCCATTCAATCCAGCGCCATCCCGCAAGTTCTCGCGGGGCGCGACCTGCTCGGCTGCGCGCAAACAGGCACGGGCAAGACAGCGGCGTTCGCCTTGCCGATCCTGCAGCGCCTCAGCACGAACCGCCGGCCGCGTGAGGCTCGCCGCCCGCGCGCGCTCGTCCTCTCGCCCACGCGTGAGCTAGCGGCTCAAATCCGCGACAGCTTCGTCGCATATGGTCGAGGCGTCGGCCTCGAGTACGGCGTGATCTTCGGCGGCGTCGCGCCGCGCCCGCAGGTCACGCAGCTCACCCGCGGAGTGGACGTATTGATCGCCACCCCCGGTCGCTTACTCGACTTGATGAATCAAGGAGCGGTGCTGCTCGATCGCGTCGAGGTGCTCGTGCTGGACGAAGCGGATCGCATGCTCGACATGGGTTTTTTGCCCGATGTGCGCCGCATCCTGGCCAAGGTGCCGAAAGAGCGGCAATCGCTGCTGTTCTCGGCCACCATGCCGCGTGACATCCGTCGCTTGGCGGCCGACATCTTGGTCAAGCCTGCCGAGGTCGAGGTCACGCCCGCGGCGAAGACCGCGGATCGCATCGAGCAGGTCGTGTACATGGTCGACGGCGCCGACAAGCGCCGCCTGCTGGTGCGCATACTGCGTGACCCGGCCATGGAGCGCGCGATCGTGTTCACGCGGACCAAGCACGGCGCGAATCGCCTGGTCGCGGATCTCTCGCGCTCGGAGGTTTTTGCCGAAGCGATTCACGGCAACAAATCACAGGGCGCTCGCCAACGCGCGCTCGACAATTTCAAGACGGGCCGCTTGAAGGTGTTGGTCGCGACGGACATCGCGGCACGCGGCATCGACGTCGACGGCATCAGTCACGTCGTGAACTACGACTTGCCGAACGTGCCCGAGAGCTACGTGCACCGCATTGGTCGCACCGCGCGCGCGGGCGCGGCCGGTGTCGCGATCTCCTTGTGCGGCCGAGAAGAGCGCGGCTTTCTGCGCGACATCGAGCGGCTGACGCGCGCGCCGATCAAGAAGCTCGAAACCCCGGTATTCAGCGACAGCGAGAAAGCGACGCCCCGCGGAGAAGTGCGCCCCGATCCGGACGAAGTTCCGCGCCGCGATTTTTCGAGCGACCGTCGGCCCAAGCCCGCTTGGCAGCGCGATCCCCGTCCGGCGCCCAGGCCGCAGGCGGCTCATGGCGCCTCGAGCGAGCAACGACCGCAAGGCGCGCCGCCGCGCCGTCCGAGCGAGTTCCCTCGCGCGAGCGAGCACGGTCGGCCGAACGATTTCCGCCGTTCGAGCGACGCTCCGCGCGGCGACGCCCGCCCGCGCAGTAACGACTTCGCGCGACCGAGCGATCGCCCGCGCTCGAATGATTTCGGTCGCTCGAACGAACGTCCCTCGTCGAACGCCCGTTCGTTTTCGAACGACCGTCCGCGTCCGCAGGATCCAGGCGCGCGTGACTTTCGGCGCCCGAACGATGGCCCGCGAACGAATACCTTTTCGGGGCAAGCCAGGCCGACTCCGCAGGTCGACGCGCGTCGCCCGGACACGCGCGATCGCGGCTACCCGTCGCAGTCTCAGCCGCAACGCAGCAACGACGACCGCCCGCGCCGACCTTGGGATCAGACTCCCGGCGGCGATGCGCGCCGCCCTGCGCCCGAGGTGATGCGCGCGCGCCCGTCATTTGGCGGGGGAGCCCCACCGCGCCGCCCCGACTCCTTCGCACGACGCGTCGAAACACCCGCGCCCGTGGGCGGCGGCGCTCCGCCGCGCCGCCTCGACAGCGGAGCGCCGCCGCGTAGCGATCGCCCGCGCCGGGAAATTCGCTTCAAGCCCTGAGCGCAGCGGCCCCGCAGGCTTCTTGCGAGCGCTCGCGATGTTCGGGGGGACCTTTCCCCCGAGCTCGCCTCCGCCAGAGCACGCGCCGGCACAATACTTTGTGCACGCGAGCGTCGCGAGGCAGTCAACCACCCGCCCTGCCCCAACCACCCGCTTTGCCCCTAGCGCTGCCCTTGCCCTCTCAATCCTAGATGCCGTCCGTGGGTTTGCCCTCGATGTGCACTTTGCCCGCCAGCCGCTCGCTCACCCAGACGCGGTTGTCTTTGTCGACGATCACGACGCCCACGCCGGGCGTTGCTTCGACGAGCTTGAGTCCTTCTTTGGGTCCCAGGATGAATACGGCGTCGTCGATGGCGTCCGCTGTGGTGGCATCTTCTGCCCAAACGGTGACGCTGCGACTGGCCGTCGCGGGGTAACCCGTGCGCGGATCGATGATGTGATGGTAGCGCTTGCCGTCGATCACGTAGGCGCGCGCGTAGTCGCCAGCCGTGGAAAAGGCGTGATTCGTGAGCTCGATGGTGGCGAAGAATTTGCCCTGTTCTCCGCGCGGATCTTGGATGCCGCTCACCCACGGGGAGCCATCGGGCTTTCTGCCGGCCCCAAATAGGTCACCGCCCGCTTGCACCAAAAAATCTCGGACGCCGGCTCTCTTCAGCACATCGGCGGCGCGATCGACGATGTAGCCCTTGGCGATGCCGCCGAGGCCGATCTTGTGATCCTTGGCGAGGCGCACAGCGTGCTTCTGCGGGTCGAGTTCGACTTTCCGGTAGTCGATCAGCTTGCGGCGCTTTTCGATTTCCGCCTTGGGCGGCACGCTCGGATGTTCGTCCGCGGCGCTGCCGAATTTCCAGAGGCCGCTCATCGCCTGAAACGTGATGTCGAACGTGCCGTGTGAGGCGACGCTCTCTTGCTGCGCGCGCGAGATCACCTCGAAGGTCTCCGGGCTCACCGTCACCCACTCGCCGGTCTTGAGGTTGATCATGCCGACCTCACTGTCGTCGTGCCACTCGCTCAGCATGGCCTCGAGTCGGCGCATTTCCGCCAGCGCGCGCTGCATGGCGGCCTTGACCGCGTCTTCGGACGCGCTTTCGTTGCTATAGGCGATGAAGTGAACGCTCGTGCCCATCGCGGTGTCTTGGTAGTCGACGCGCGACGCTTGCCCGGGCGCGGCCGACGGCGCGGACGCGCTGGGTGTGGCGCTCGAGCTCGCTATGGCCGCGCTCGAACTCGGCAGGCCAGATAGCGCGACTGCAGTGGTGGGGATCGCGTCGCTGCTCGCGCGCGGCATCACGGGCGCTGCTTTGCGATCACAGGCGACGAGCAGGGTCACGCCGCATCCCCACGCGGCCAGACGACCGAACCGCGTGGTGCGAGCACGGGATGGCGCGAGTTCCTTCACTTTTTCAGAGAGTTCGCAGAGACAGCGCGGCGACATGGCGGGCTTGAACTATGCTTTTAGCATGCTGCTCGATCGTGATCGCCTCGATCGGCGCGTGGACACGCTCGGCGCGGAGCTGAGCGGGCTCGCCCGGCGCATCCACGAGCACCCGGAGCTTTGCTACGAGGAGCGCCAGGCCAGCTCATGGATCGCCGAATGCGTGGAACAGCACGGCGTCCGCGTGGAGCGCGGCGCGGGCGGGCTCGAGACGGCATTCGTCGCGCGCGCCGGCGGCGCCGGGCCTAAAATCGCGATTTTGGCCGAGTACGACGCGTTGCCCGAGATCGGTCACGCGTGTGGGCACAACCTGATCGCGGCGGGAGCCGTCGGCGCTTTCTTGGCGCTCGCACCCGAAGCAGCGAATTTGGCGGGCAGCGTCGAACTGATCGGTACGCCCGCGGAAGAGGGCGGCGGCGGCAAGATCCGTTTGATGGACGCCGGCGTGTTCGACGGCGTCGACGCGGCGATCATGTTTCATCCCTATGATCGCGACATCCTGGCGCACCCTGCGCTCTGCAGCATGCGCATCGAAATGAGATTTCACGGCGTGCCGTCGCACGCGGCGGCCGCGCCGCACGCGGGCCGGAGCGCGCTCACGGCCTGTCTCGAAACCTTTCGGCTGATCGATTCGCAGCGCGTCCGCTTTCAGGACGGCGCGCGTGTGCACGGTATCGTCACCAACGGCGGGCAAGCCGTGAACATCGTGGTCGAGCACGCGGCCTGCGAGTTCACGCTGCGCGCGAAGACGTCCGCCGAGCTCGAGCAGGTGCGGGAGGTCGCGCTGCGCTGCGCGCGCGGAGCCGCGCTGGCCTGCGATGTACAGGTCGCGTTCGTGGAAAAGCGCGGGTACCGCGAAATGCGCAATAATCTGGTGATGGCGCGGCGCTTCGGCGCGGCCCTCGCGGCGCTCGGCCGGCCCGCGCCCGAGCGCGACGATCGCGTCGGCGCCGGCTCGACGGATATGGGCGACGTGAGCTTGCGCATTCCGTCGATTCATCCATATCTGGCGATCTGCGATCAGGGCGAGTCGCTCTGTCACGAACATCGCTTCGCGGCGTGCGCCAACAGCGAGCGCGGCATGAGCACGATGCTGCTTGCCGCGAAAGCAATGGCGCGCACCGTGCTCGACTTGCTCGAGGATCAGCGCACGCTCGAGGACGCCAAACACGAGTTTCGTTCGTGAGCCGGGATTTCGGGCTTTGAGCCCACGCGCCGCGAAGT
>DASYCR010000404.1:0-3873 GCA_036500095.1 Polyangiaceae bacterium | reverse complement strand
ATATCACGCTCGAGGTGGAGCTGCTCGAGCACCTGTGTTTGCTGGCTTGGCCGATGAACGTGCTCGAACTCGACGACGTGGCCTATCGCCTGGCGGCGCGCTACTCGAGCGAATCCGAGCTGAAGCTCCGTCACTTTCTGGAACTGACGGGTCGCCTAGACTCCGCTAGTCGTGGAGCGCCGCGCGCCGCGCCGCGCCGGTACGTATTGACCTACTCGCACACGGAGATTCTGGCGCTAAATACTGCTCTCGAGCGCAATCGCGGTAACCTGACCAAGGCCGCCGGCGACTTGGGCATCACACGCGCGAAGGCCTACCGCATGCTGCGCCGTGCGAAGTCGCAACGCTGAGAGTGGCCTCCACTCGCGTCGGATGAGCGAATGGCGCTGTGCTCCGGACGGTGGGTCGCGGTTCTTGCGGAGCAGTCTCGGGCAGCCGTACGTGCTGAAAGCTGGTGTCGATCAGCCAGAGTGGGCGCCGCGCACGACTCGAGCTGAACGGCGCGAGCGCGTGCGCGAAATCGGCGATCGTCGCGAAACGATGCTGCTTGGCCTTGGCCAAGCAGTGACGTACGACTTGCTCGAGCGCGTCGGGTACGTCCGTCCTAAACGTCGCGATCGGTGCCGCCGGTTCTTGCAGTATTCGCACGAACAGCTGCTCCGGCCTACCCAAGAGGAACGGGGACGTACCGGTCAAGCACTCGTATAGTATAGTGCCGAGCCCCCAGATATCCGTGCGATGATCGACGTTCTGCGGCGCTGTCAGTTGCTCCGGTGACATGTACGGAGGCGAGCCGCACCACATGTCGTCGCCGACGCTCGCCGAGGGATCGTCCGCGACACCCTTCGAAATGCCGAAATCCAGCAGCTTTACCGTTTGCTCGTGCTCGCTGTCATGCGCGAGGAAAACGTTGGTCGGCTTCAAATCCCGATGCACGATGCCGGTGGCGTGCGCCGCGGCGACCGCGGCCGAGACCTCGAGCAAGTAGTCCACGGCGTCGGCGACTCGCAGCCTGCCGCGCTTCCGGATGAAGCTGGCGAGCGTCTCACCCTCGAGGAGCTCCATCACGAAATACGGAACGCCGTCATCGCGTACGTCCACGTCCAGCACGCGCACGACGTGCGAACTGGCGATCGTGCGAGCGGCGCGCGCCTCGCGACGAAACCAAGCGAGGCGCTGCTCGTCTCGGCTCACCATCGGTAAGGGAAACTTGATGGCTACTTCGCGCCTCGAATGGAGCGGGCGCGCCGCCACCACGAACCCCATCCCGCCCGATCCCAGAACGCGTTCGACTCGGTACTTGTTGGCCAAGACACTGCCGACGCCCGCAAAGCGCTTGAGCTTTTCACTGGCGCGCGCGCGCACTTCAGCAGGCGGCGCGGCGGCTGCTAACGGACGCGGGGATGCGGTGCTGTTCAAGACTAGACCTCGTGCTCGCGCGCGTGGCTGCGCGCGACGGCGCCAGCGCCCCAGCCAGATTCGTGCCACCACTGCTATTGAGGTTTGCCGGCGATAGTCCTCGCGCATGCGTCTCGCTCGGTGGCTCAACCTGCGCCAGCGCCGTCCAACTTGCGCCATGTCGGAGCAAGTTGCGCCAAGTCTCACGCTGCGGACGCCGGTCTGCGCGGCGCTCGACGCGGGCTAGCTAGATACTGGACTCCCGGGCACGCCGCGAGCGGTTCGGGTCAAAAAGAAAGCGCTCGGTGGCCGCGGTCCGCCCGAGAGCGACGAACACCTGATCGGCGTTTAGAAGTTCGTTACAGACGCCGCTCGGTGCGTTTCGCGTGTGCGGTTCGATGTCACGGGGAGGCGAAGGGGACGAGAGTACTCACGGCAGCGCCATTCCACGCGATCGGTGAAGCATTCGTAACGAGACAGCTGGGCGCAGTTACGATCTGGCCACGCACCGCGCTCACCACGTTTTGGGTGCCCTTGGCAAGCTTCGCCGGATCTATTGGTGTCTCATCGTATCGCATTTTCAGCGGAGCGGAGTTGACGCGCTTGCTGGCAACTCGGTTGGCGATCGCGCGACGCCGAAGCGCACGATCTGTGGGCAATCCGCGCTGGCGCGGCGCTCGCGTGGACGCCGCGCCTGACCGGCCCCGGCTCGCGAATGAAATCCCCTCTTGCGATGGTGTATGCAGCGCTCGGAATCGTGGCGTTCGCGGCGGGCCGCGGGTCCGCGCAACCTGCGGGGCTCGAATTGCGCTGGAGCGCGCCGGCGTCCTGTCCGGCGCAGCGTGATGTTTTGGAGCAAGTGTCGCGCTTGCTCGGCGGAGCTCGCGTCGCTGCCGCCGGGGTCAGGGTGTCGGCGTCGGTACGCGAGCAAGCCGGTGTGTGGCGCGCCGAGCTCGAAACCCGGCGCGCCGAGAGCGTGTCCGCTCGCACGATCGAAGCCGAATCGTGCGTGGCGCTCGCCGACGCGACGGCCCTTTTCGTCGCGCTCTTGCTCGACCCCGAGGCTGCGCCAGAGCGCGACGCGGCGCCCCGAGAGTCCGTGCCTACGCGGACTGCGCAGCCCCTGCCCGCGCAGTCCGTGCGCACCGAGCCGGCATCGCGCCCGCTCTCGTCGCGCGCGAGAAACGCGACGTCGATGCGGATCGTGTCGCGTTCGTAGCAGGTGTATCCATCTTCGCCCTGTTCAGCGGCGTGACGCCAAGCGTCTTCCTCGAGCAACTCGGCGATGCGTTTGAGATCATGCGACCACACGGCGATATCGATATCGCCGTGTGCGCGCGTCAACGCTCCGATCTGGAAATCGACGGCCCAACCGCCGAACAGCCAATACGCGAGCCCATTGGCGTCGAGCATGCGATCGAGTCGCGCGATTGCCGCAAGCTGTGGACGAGAGCTATCGAG
Organism: Polyangiaceae bacterium; assembly: GCA_036500095.1. Taxonomy (GTDB): domain Bacteria; phylum Myxococcota_A; class Polyangia; order Polyangiales; family Polyangiaceae; genus PMG-095. The sequence continues at coordinate 1,014 of DASYCR010000404.1, read as the reverse complement.
ATCGGTTCTCGCCATGGGTCGTCGCTCTAAGCGGATACTAGCTTCCCACTGGACGCGATGGCGCGGGGACCGACGGGAGCCTGGAGCGACGGCGAACCGACCGCGAGGTCTGGTCCACGTTAGGACGTTCGAGCCCGCTAGAAGAACGCGACCGGGCCGACGGAAGACGGCAGTTCGTCATCACCGATGTTGTTCGTATTGCCGTAGCCGAGCTGCCCATCCGTGCCCTGACCCCAACACTTGACGGTATCGTCCGAGAGCAGCACGCACGTGAAGTAGTCGCCTCCGACGAGCTGCGTGACGACGACGCCGGCATTCGTGGTGATGCTGATGACACCGGCCACAGCCGCCAGATTGGTTGCTCCGATACTCGTGGTGTTGCCATACCCGAGCTCGCCAGCGCCGCCGCTACCCCAGCACTTCACCGAGCCGTCCGTTTGCACGGCGCAAGTGCGTTCTCTGAATGGCTGGGTCGTTTCGACGCCGAGACCGGAGCCGAGTGTGATGATGGGGACCGGGCCAAAGAGAGAAGGCACCTGCGTGTCTCCGATGTCGTTTCTGGTGCCGCGACCGAGTTGTCCGCTGCTACTCGATCCCCAGCACACCGCAGTGGCGTCGCTCAGCACGGTGCACGTGTTCATGGCGCCTGCAGTGAGCGCGGATACGGTTGCTTGAGTGGTAGTAATGCTGACGGGCCCAACCGTTGACGGCAGCTCGTCATCACCGATGTCGTTGATATTTCCGTAACCCAGTTGACCGTAGAGGGCCTGGCCCCAGCACTTCACGGAGCTGTCGGACAACAGGGCGCAAGTGTGAGTCCAGCCGGCGGCGAGCTCCAGAACCGTTACTCCGGGAGTCGTGCTGATGCTGATCGGGCCGACCGACGAAGGCAGTTCATTGTCGCCGATGGTGGTTGTATTGCCGTAACCGAGTTGCCCTTCAGAGTTGCTTCCCCAGCATTTCGCCGAGCCGTCCGAGAGCACGGCGCAGCTATGATAGCGGCCGAGCGCGAGT
>DASYCR010000403.1:0-2792 GCA_036500095.1 Polyangiaceae bacterium | reverse complement strand
ACCAGTGAATGCACCCTGACCGCGCGCTCGGCGAGCACCGGCGTCGCGCCGGCGCGGACCAGCGCGTGCGCGCGCCGCCCACCGACCTTCAGCGCGCTCACGGCGGGCGGCAGCTGAAGCGTGCGTTGCCGTTCCGCCTCGAGCGCGAGTTCGAGGCGAGGGCCTTCCAGCGAGCTCGCTGGAACCTCGCTCTCCTGCGTGGTCGCGCCGTCGGCGTCGTGACTGTCGGTGGCGCGCCCGAACGCGACGGTGCCCACGTAGCGCTTGCGGTCGCTGGTCAGCGCGCTCGAGAGCTTGGTCGCTTCACCGAAGAGCAGCAGGAGCACTCCGGTCGCCATCGGGTCGAGCGTGCCGGCGTGTCCCACCGCGCGCGTGCCGTACAATTTGCGAGCCTGACTGACGATGTCGTGACTCGTGAGGCCCTGCGGTTTGTCGACGATCAGGAGCCCGTGTGCGTTCACCCGAACCACACGCTCTTGCGTTCACGTAGCCCGCCGTCGAGCATGCTTTGGATCGAGCTGCGGACGCGTTCGGAGAGTCGACCGACCAGCACGTGGTCGTCGGCTGCCTCGGGACCGTAGCTGTCGAGCGAGATCGGCTCGCCGAAACGGATCTTCCATTTGCTCGGCGCGGGCAGCAGACCGAGCGGACCGAGCCACGGGAACGTCGGCGTGATCGGCAGATAGGGGAGGCCGATCAGCTCCGAGAGACTCTCGATGCGATAGAGCAGCGGGCTGCTCTCTTCGGCGCCGATGATCGCGCACGGAACGATCGGAGCCTGCATGCGCAAGCAGAGCCGGATGTATCCGCCGCGCCCGAAGCGCTGCAGTTGATAGCGGTCTTTGAAGAGCTTTTTGATGCCGTGGAGGCCTTCCGGGAAGACGGCCACCAGATTGTCCTGCGCGAGCAGGCGTTCCGCGTTCTCCGGGCACGCGCGCACGGCTCCGACGCGATTCATGAAAACGCCGGCAAACGGCAAATAATAGACGAAATCCTCTGCGAGCCAGCGCAGGTCTCGGTGGCGCGCGTGCTCCAGGCGCAGCGCGGTGCGCAGCATGGCGCCATCGAGTGGCAGGGTGCCCGAGTGGTTCGCCACCACGACACAGCGCCCTTCGCTCGGGATGTGCTCGATGCCTGCGACCTGGGCGCGGAAGTAGCTCTTGTACAAAAACTCGAGCACCGGACGCACGCGCGACTCGAACAAAGGGTCCAGCCCGAAGTCGTCGAAGGCTTCGCTCTGCTCACGCAGGCTCGAGCGACTCCAGGTGCGCGTGAAGTATTCGGCGCTCGCAGCCTCCGAGTCGAGGGCCGTCGACTCCGCTAGAGCAAGCTTGCGTGCGCTTGCGGAGTCGTCTGCTTCCACGGGATGATCGGTGTCTTGTTCGGCCTTGCCGTGGCGGATCAAACCGTCGAGGCGCGCTTCGAGGGCCGCGATCTGCGCTTCCAGATCACCGCGGCTATGCGTGCTCGCCGGCGGGGTGCTCTCGAGCGGCTCGCTGTATCGAAGATTGGGCGGGACGACGCGTGAGCCCAGGCCGAGCTCGAATGCTTCGGAAGCAACGTCGGCGTCCGTCTCCAAACCGTCGGGCTGGATGCTCTCGCCCTGTGCCTGCTTGCGCGCGCGTTTGGCGCGACGTTTTTTGGACTTCCGCGTCGGCGCGGCGGCGGCCTCCGCGCTCTCAGCGGCGAAACGCGCTTTGCCGGCTGGAGACGCGCGCTTGACGGTTTTGGATTTGCGCGCGGCTTTCTTGCGAGCGGGTCGCTCGGGACGCGGCTGGCGCTTGTTCTTGGGTTTCACGCTGGCCTCTCGGAGAGCAGCTTCTCGTCGCGCAAGTGCTGCGCGTTAGCATAGTCGACCAAAGCCTCTCGGCTGGTGTAGGCCGGACGAAAGCCCAGGATCTTGTGGGCGAGAGCGCCGTCGGCGACGCAAATGTATTGCAGATAGTCGAAGAAACCTGCGGGCGCGTCCGCCAACTGCGCGAGCCAAAGCGCAGCCGTGATGCCGGACGCAAACGAGCGCGGCAGCGGCAGCGAACTGCGGCCAGCCAAGCGTATTGCCGTGCGTAGCGGCAATACGCCATCCCCGACGATGTTGAAGATACCGGGAGCGTCGCGCAGCACGGCCAAACGCAGCGCAGCCACGGCGTCCGCCTCGTGCAAGAACTGCCACAACGGATCGAAGCCGAGCACGGTCGGGATGAAGCGACGACTGAGATAGCGCGTCAGCAGGTTGTCCGCGTTCGGACCGAGCAGCGGCGCGCCACGCAAGATGGTCGCGATGCGGCCCCGCCCGGGCAGGCCGAAGCGCGCGATCTCCGACTCCGCGTCGATCTTGTTGGCGAAGAACGGCTCGTTGCGCCGCGCGCGCAGAGGATGCTTCTCGGACAAGTAGTTCGGGTTGGTCGGGTGAGCGCCGTACAAGAAGGTCTGGCTCCACATGACGACCTTGTGGACCTGCGTGCGCCGGCAGGCGTTCAGGAGCTGCATGGTGCCGACGCTCTCTAGCTCGTGCGCGTAGTCCGCCGCGTGATTCGGCGAATCGAGAAACGCCAGATGAACGACCACGTCAACCGCCTCCGCCGCGAATGTTTCGGCGAGGCGCTCCTCGGCTACCGAGCGCGTGAGATCGATGTCATACGCGCGGGCCTTCGCGCCGGTGGAGCGAGGGCGCGAGGAGTCCAGGCAGACGATGCGCCGCACGCTCGGCTCTTCCTCCAGGACGCCAATCAGGTGCGTGCCGAGCAGGGTCGAAGCCCCCGTGATGGCGACTACGCTGCGACGGGGCGCGACGC
>DASYCR010000402.1:0-4797 GCA_036500095.1 Polyangiaceae bacterium | reverse complement strand
CCTCGGCGTGGATACGGTGCCGGACACCGCGCTGCGCACGGAGTGGATCGGACCGCGCGCCGGGGCTCAGCTGCGCGACAGCGCGGTGAAGAGCGTCGCCATCTCGATCGTGCTGATCATGGCCTACATCGCGTTCCGCTTCGATCTGCGCTTCGCGCCGGGCAGCGTGGTGGCCATGACGCACGATGCGCTCGGCACGATCGGCATCTTGATCGTGCTCGGTAAAGAGATCAACTTGACCACGATCGCCGCAGTGCTGACCATCGTCGGCTACTCCGTGAACGACACGGTGATCGTCTACGATCGCGTGCGCGAAAATTTCACCAAGCTCAGGGGCACCAGCTTCTTCCAGCTGATCAACATCAGCACGTCCGAGATGCTCGGCCGCACGATCCTCACGAGCAGCACGGTGGTCATCAGCTTGCTCGCGTTTTTCATCTGGGGCACCGGCGAGCTGAAGGACTTTTCGCTCGCGCTCGTGATCGGCGTGGTGCTCGGCACTTACTCGTCGATCTATGTCGCGCTGCCGCTCACGGAGTGGCTCGATCACACCTTGTTTTCCAAGATGGGTCAGGGCGCCAAAAAAAAAGGGCCTAAGGGCCCGTCGAACAAGCCGGCCGCCGCTGTCTGAGCGCTCGCTGTTCGCGGGCTCACAAGCGAATCCGGGCTCTTCTCACGCGCGGCCGCGTTCTTGACATATGGCCGGAACTGCTTACGTTCCAAGTATGCTCGAAACCAGTGATCTCCCGGCGCATCTGCCTCTGACGATTCCGTCCGAGTTGTGGTCGCGTATCGAGCCTGCGCAGCGTGAACGTTGCCTGGCCGCTGAGCGCCTGCTCGATGCGTTCGACGGAGAGCGTGAGCTGGAGTTTGCGGAGCTTGCCAGCCGCGCGCATGAAAATGCCGACACCGTACTCGGCGCATTGCAGGTGCTCGAGGCCATGGCTCTGGTCAGCATCGAGCCGGGTGACGACGGGCCCGTTTGCACGCTGCGCGCGATGCCGGACGAGCACGTCCGTTTCATCGGGCCCAATGGCCGCCCGCAGTGGCTGTTCGTGGCGCGGCCGCTCGACCCGCCGGAGGTCGAGAGCGCGTCGCTCAACTGAGCGCAAATCGAGCCCGGAACACGCGCCGGAACGGGGAAATTGACAGGGCTGGGGTGACATGGTCGAAGGCCTGACCTTGGAGTTGTCGAGTGCGCTTGCAAAGACCCCGCTCGCACGGCCGAGTACGCTCCCAGGGGCTCGCGCGCTGGCCGATGCATTGGGCGTGAGCATGACGCTGGCCTCGTGGCTCGTTAGCCAAGGGCATACCGACCCTGAAGCGACGCGGCGCTTTCTCAATCCGCGGCTCTCGGAGCTGACGCAGCCCGACGAAATGGCGGATCGCACGCGCGCGGCGGAGCGGCTCGCCAGCGCCATCCGCGCCGGCGAGAAGATCGCCGTGTTCGGTGACTACGACTGCGACGGGATGACCTCTGCCGCAATCGTGACCGAGATCATCGAAGCGCTCGGCGGCGTCGCGGTCACCTTCATCGCCAGCCGCTTCGAGGGCGGTTATGGCTTATCGGCGGCCGCGGTGGAGCGCGTGCTCGGCAGCGGAGCTCGCCTATTGGTCACTTGCGATTGCGGCTCGTCGGACCACGCCTCCCTCGCGCGCGTGCAGGAAAGCGGGCTCGAGGCGATCGTCATCGACCATCACCTGGTTCCCGACGAACCATTGCCCGTGCTCGCCTTCCTCAATCCGCATCGACCCGAGTGCGGCTTTCCGTACAAGGGGCTCGCGTCCTGCGGACTCGCGCTGTCGATCGGTGCCGCCTTGCGCAGCGTTCTCGGCAAAGAGCTCGATCTACGTCGCTGGCTCGACCTGGTCGCGATCGGCACGATCGCCGACGTCGCGCCGCTCGACGGCGACAATCGGGCGCTGGTGCGCGCGGGCCTCGCCGCCCTCGGCCGCGGGACGCGCCCCGGCGTGCGCGCGCTGCTCGAGCTGGCCAAGCTCAGTGGTCATCAGTCGCTGACGGCCGAAGACGTCGCGTTTCGCATCGCGCCGCGCCTCAACGCGCCAGGTCGCTTGGGGGCGCCGGACGCCGCGGTGCGGCTGTTGCTGGCCAAGACCGACGCGGAGGCCGCGGGCCTCGCTGCGGAGGTCGAGCACGCCTCGCTCGAACGCCGCGCCATCCAAGATCGCATGATCGAGGAAGCGATCGCCGAGATCGCCGAGCTCGGGCTCGCGGATCACCCCGCCATCGTGATCGGCCGGGAAGGCTGGAATCACGGTATCGTCGGCATCGTCGCCGGCCGCTTGGCGAGCCGCTTTGCGCGGCCGGTGATGGTCGCGGGCTTCAGCGCGGGGCACGGTCGCGGCTCGGTACGCGGCCCACAGGGCTTCCGCTTGTTCGACGCACTCGGTCCGACCAAAGAGCTCGTGATCCGTTTCGGCGGTCACCAGGCCGCGGCGGGGGTCGAGCTCAGCTTGGAGAAGCTCGACGCCTTTCGGGCGTGCTTCGAAGCGTCCTGCGCCGCGCAGAGCGCGCACACGATCACTCCGGAGGGTGATGGCGCGCCTTGCGTATGGCTTGCGCCAGGCGACGAACTCACGCGAGTATTGCGCGATTTGTATTTGCTCGAGCCATGCGGTCAAAAGAGCCCGTCGCCGGATTTGGCGCTCGAGGCGAACGTGCTTTCGGCGCGCGAGGTTCAGGGCGGACACCTCAAGCTCGAGCTCGAGGTGCCGGGCAGCGGTCGGCTGGGCGCGTTCGGCATCGGAATGGGTGAGCGCGCCGCGACGCTCAGTGGTCGCGTCGTCGTGACTGGGAAGCTGCGCAGCGATCGCTATCGCGGCGGCGATGCCGTCGAGCTTCGTTTGGAGCGCGTCGAGTCGTAGCCCGTCCTGCCGCGCGCGAAGATTGCCGTCGCGGCGAATCCGAGTAAGCCGGCTCGACTTTCTCCCCTTCATGGGTGTGGTCGCTGACGCGTCACTTCGTGAAGGAGTCTTTCCGAATGCATTGTAGAGCTGCTCTGGTTCTGCCTTCGCTCGTCGTTCTGTCGACGACTTTGCTCTTCTCCTGCAGTTCTTCGCAGAGCGCCGTGGGAGGACAAGCCGGCGAAGCGGCCGTTGCGGGCTCGCCGGGCTCGAGCGGAACGCTCGGAGGCAATGCCGGCGCTGGCGGTGCCGGAGTCGGTGGTGCAGGCGCTGGTGCGGGCGGCGGCGCGACGACTTCCGGCGGCAGCGGCGGGGCGGCGGGAACGGCCGGCGTCGGCGGGCAAGGCGGCACGGGCGTGAGCGGAGTGGGGGGTTCACTCGGCGGGGCCTCGGGCAGTGTGGGCACGAGCGGCGGGCTCGGCGGCGCAGGCGCCGTGGGAGGGAGCGCGGGGCTGGGAGGTAGCGCAGGGTTGGGAGGCAGCGCGGGCGCGGCAGGCAGTGGTGGTGTCAGCGGTAGCGGCGCGATGAGCGGCAGCGGCGGTGTCGGCGGCGCGCTGCCGAACATTACGGTTTGGATCGCGGGCGATTCGACGGTTGCGACGGGTGGGCCCTGCCCGATTGGCTGGGGCGGGCAATTCGCGCTGCATTTCACGAAGCAGGTGACGGTGAAGAACAGTGCCGTCGCCGGCCGCAGCGTGCGCACGTGGCTCTACGATGTCCAAACCACCATGGATACGAGCGGAGAATGCGTGCTCGGTACCGACACCATGGGGCAGCCCACGATTCAAGCGCGCTGGACCGCGATGCTCACGGGCATGAAGGCGGGTGACTATCTGTTCATCCAGTTCGGCATCAACGACAGCGACTCGACGTGTCCGCGCCATGTGGGGATCGACGCGTTCAAGACGACGTACGGCATGATGGCGCAGTCTGCCAAAGATCGCGGCGCGCAGCCGGTCTTCGTGACGCCGGTGAGCGCGATTCAGTGCACCGGCAACACGGCGCATGGCACGCGTGGTGCGTACGTGACCGCGACGCAAGACGCGGGCACCCAATACGGCGTACCCGTGATCGATCTGCACGCCCTCAGTGTCGCGCTCTACAACATGCGAGGCTTCTGCCCGATCCCGGGCGGCGGCGACGTCAGCGCGACCACCGGCGGCGACGTCGGGGCGTTCTTCTGTGACGATCACACTCACTTCGACATGCCCGGCGCGATCGCCATCTCGGATCTGGTAGCGCAGGCGGTCAAAGACCAGGGCCTCGGCCTCGGCGCGTATCTCAACTAGCAAGCTTTTCTCGATGGGCCTTGTCGTCGTCGGTCCGCGTCTCTAGGCTCGCGCGAGCCGACGTGGCCGACACCATCATCCAGTTCAAGGGCGTAAGAAAAGCCTTCGGCGCCAAAATAATCTACAGCGGGCTCAACCTGTCCGTCGCGCGCGGAGAGGTGCTCACCATTTGCGGCGGCTCCGGCGTCGGCAAGAGCGTGATGCTGAAGATGTTGATCGGCCTGCTCTCGGCCGACGCCGGCGAGATCTGGTTCGACGGCGAGGACGTGACGAAGCTCGACGAGGAACGGCTCGCGCGCGTGCGGCAGCGCATCGCCATGCTGTTTCAGGGTGCCGCGCTGTTCGACTCCTTGAGCGTGGGTGAAAATGTCGCTTACGGCTTGGAAGAGCACTTCCGCGAAAAGATGACCGAGCGCGAGCGCACCGAACGCGTCGAGTGGGCGTTGAGCTTGGTCGACTTGCCCGGCATCGAGCAGCTCTCGCCGGCGGATCTGTCCGGTGGCATGCGCAAGCGCGTCGGCCTTGCGCGAGCGATCGCCGTGCAACCCGAGGTGCTGCTGTACGACGAGCCGACCACCGGTCT
>DASYCR010000401.1:0-3777 GCA_036500095.1 Polyangiaceae bacterium | reverse complement strand
CGGCGCGGGAACAACTTGGGGAATCGCAGAAATCGACCCCTGAGAACGCCGAGATCCCACTACCTCCGACTCAACCCGACCTCATCATATTGAACCGGCGCGGCTGCTGCGCTGAATGCTTTGACGGCGAGCAAGCGGATCCGTGCGGAGCGCGCTGACGCGGGCGACGCGACGTCGGTTTGTACGAGCTGCCAGCCGCTGCTCGTGCTGGCGAAGTCGGAGCTCGGCTCGCCGAGTGCGGCGTCCGAGCAATCGCTCGAAGAGAAGAAGCTGACGTCGAAGCCGCCTGCTCCACCCTCGACCGTGACGTGCACGCGAGCGCTCAGCCGATAGTTCACTTGCTCGGCTACGGGCACGCATTGCTCTGCGCCCGCGACGACCACGCCCGGCACGTCGCCCTGGTTGGTGTTGACGAGCTCGAGCGAGCCCGAGCCGGCGGCTTGAGCCGCGTCCAGGCTCGACCAAGATTCGATCACGTTTTGCTCTGCTTGCCAGCCGCGTGTGTCGTGGTCGAAGTCGGCGTTCACCAGCAAATTGCCGGAGCAATCCGCGGCGTCATCGGTACACGTGGGGCTCATGACGGCATCGGCGTCGCTGGCTTCGTTGTTCGCAGCGAGGCTTGGCTCGTCGCGCAGTGAGCGATCGTCCAAAATGCAGGAGCCGAGCATGCATGCCAGCGCGAACACGCACGCTGACTTGCGCAAGACCGGACGCCGACTCGAGGAGGTCAGAAGCTGCCTCGCGCGCGCAAGCCCCAGGAGCCGTCAGGTGTTGCGACGGGCTCTGCAGTCCACGCGAATTTCGAGGGAGAGCCCTCATCTCGCAAGTAAAGCGCCGTGGCGCCGAGGAGCGCGAGCGTGCCCAGGCCGAAGCTCACGAACGAGAGATTGCGAGTTTGCCGTGCGTCGGCGACCAAGCTGTCGTGTGACGTGATTTGATCGTGGGAACAGGCGACACCCGCCGAGCAGATGCGGGCCGCGCGATCGTTGTCGGCTTGATATTGGAGGCCGAAGACCGTGCCCGCGACCAGGCCGCTGACGCCCACGGCAGCGACGCTCAGCGTCCAGATCGACGGCTGGCGGAGGCGAAATGATTCACGGTCGGTTGCGCGCACTGCCTGAGCCGGAGCGGGTCGCACCGACGGCCGAGCAAGCGGCGGCGAACGAGTTGGAGCGCTCGCTGCCAACGCGGGCACATGCACGGTCACGTCCGCGCGTTCAGCCAGCACGACGATTTGCGTGGACCACGACTCGTGGCCGGGCGCGCTCGCTTCGACCGTATGCGTGCCCGGATCGACGGCCACTGCGACGCCCCAAGCCGCCGGTTCGAGAGGCGCGTCGTCGCGCGTCAGGGCAAGCTCGGGGATCGACGCGTCGACTTCGACCGTCAGCCGCGACAGCTTGAGCTCGAGCAGGGCGGCCCGCTCACGCGCGACCTTCTCGCGTTCGGGTTGATCCGCCACGTGTGCCGCGTCGGCCGTGAGCAAGAACTGCTGGTAAGCGCTCGCGCTCCGGCCGAGTCGTTCCCAGCAGTCCGCCAAATTGAAGCGCGCGCCGATGCCGACATTTCGTTGCAAGCTGCGCTCGAAGAAGGAACAGGCTTGCTCGTACTCGCCGTGCGCCGCGAGCCGCCGACCCTCCGCGAAGAGGCTGCGCGCTTCCGCGGCCGCGTCTCTCGAAGCAGCGGGTAACGCCGGCTCGTCCGCCGATGCCCGGCGCGTACTGGTACTGGCACAGCTCAGCGCGACCAACCCGATTGCACGCCAAAGCCTGGGACGCCGAGTCATCGCTCAATTCGCGTCGTCGAAGAGATCGCGCGAGGCCGCCGCCTTGGGCGGCTTGGCGTCGGCTACGGCGCTGGCGCGCGCGTGACTCTTCTCGTCCGTGCTCGCGATTTCCGCGCCACCGCTCTCGCTGTTGCGCGCAACGCGCGGCGCATCGGCGTGCGGCGCATCGACGCGAGCTGGCATCGGGCGCGCCGCGGGACGCGGTGCCAGAAGAGCCACGGGCGTCGTAACTTGCGCGACGAGCGGGGTCGAACTGGGCGCCGCGGGCGCGGGTGCCGCTCCGACGGCGAGCGGAGTCGCGCTCGGTGCTTGAATCGGTTGCACAAGCGCGGGCGACAAGGACGCGACGAGCGCGCGTTGGGCGAGCCCCGAATCGAGGCCGAGCGCGCCCTGCATCGCGCGCACACCGACGTAGGCGCCGAACGCGGCCGCGCAAGCGAAACCAAAGCCAGTCAACAGCAACTGAGGAGCGCGACGCACCGGCGAATCCGCGGGCAGAGCGGGCAGAGCGGGCGGCGGTCGCGATGGCACGTGCACGATCGCGCGCGCCGAGGACGGCGCGTTCGACGGCAACGGGGGCGGCCGCGTGCTGCGCGAACCGCGCACGTGCATCCGCCCGATTCGCTCGACCGAGCCTTGCCCGTCCGACGACGCGAAGTACTCGAGATCCGCGGCCAGATCGCCGACCGTGCCGTAACGCACGGAAGGATCCTTGGCCAAGCAGCGCATGATCACGGACTCGAGCGAAGACGGAATCTCGCTGCAGAGCGCCGTCGGTGCCGTCGGGATATCAGCGGCGATCATCGCCAATAGGCTGGGCGTGGAGTCCGCGTCGAACACCGGAACGCCCGTCAACAGCTGATACAGGATCGCGCCGAGCGCCCAGATGTCGGCGCGCGCGTCCACATTGTGCGGGTCGCGGATCTGCTCGGGCGCCAGGCACGACAGCGAGCGCGCCATGCCCGCGGTTCCGCTCATGTTGACCGCGCTGTCGGTGAACGGATCCTCCGACACGCAATAGTCGAGCACCTTGATCAACGAACCGCCGTCCGAACGCCGCGTCAGAAACAGGTTCGACGGCTTCAAGTTCCGGTGCACGATGCCGAGCGCGTGCGCCTCTGCCAGCGCTTCTCCCGCTTGCAATACGTAGTCGACCGCTTCCGGCACCTGCAGGCGCTCGCGCACGCGCAGGACGCCGTCGAGGTCCGAGCCGCGCAGGTACTCGCTCACCATGTACGGCGCGCCCGAATCGAGGATGCCCACGTCCGTCACGCGCGCGACGTGTTCGCCGCGAATCTGCACGGCGTCGCGCGCGCCGCGCAAGAAGCGCGCGACCGCTTCCGGGTACACGCGAGGATCGGCGAGCAGCAACTTGATCGCCACGCGTTCGGCGAGCTGCACGTGAATCGCCTCGACCGTGACGCCGAGAGCGCTGCGCCGCGGCACGCGTTCGACCCTGTATTTCCCGGCAATGATCGCGCCGACGCGCGGCAAGCGCACGCCGTTCGTCGCGGACTCGTTCGGCGAGCGCTCCGCGCGCCGCGGCGGGTCTCCCGCGTCGAGCAACTCTTCGTCGAAGACGAGCTCACAATCGTCGTCGACGTCCTCGTGGCTGCCAATCTCCGTCATGGGTGCGCGGAGGATACCGAATCAACGTCGCGATTCGGTGACGGTCCGACGACGAATCCACTCTACGCTCGCAAGCGCTGGGCTCAAGGAACCGCTTGCTCAGGCTTCACGCAGGCGACGGGCACCTGCGCGAGATCGCCGCACTGACCGTCGGTGACCACCAGCACGATGTCTTGGTCGCCGGCCACGGTGCAGGTGTACGTCGCATCCTTGGACGTCGCGTCGTCGAACGCGCCGTTCGACGCGAACCACGCGAATGACAGGCCCCGCCCCTCGTCCACCGCGCCGGCCGCCAAATCGATGTTACTTCCGATGGAAGTGCTGAGCGGAACAATGCGCAAGGACGTGATCAACGGACATTC
>DASYCR010000400.1:0-3834 GCA_036500095.1 Polyangiaceae bacterium | reverse complement strand
GAGACGTTCCCCGGCAATGCCTCGGACACGATCACGTCTCCAGCCGAGTCCGACGTCACGCCGGTGAGTTCACGCATCGGACCGAGCGTTTGACTCCACGACGTATTGCCGTGCGCGTCGAGCTTCAACGCGAAGCTCGCGGTCTCACATCAAACCTCCGAGGGCAGGTTCTCCTCGGACAAGGACAGGACGTTGTCCCCGAAGTCGACATTGCCATCGAAGGAGCCCGTCACGAGCACGTCATCGGAGCCAGTCACCGCGATGGCTTGACCTTCTTGGCGCGGGCTTTCGTCGCCAAAACTCCGAACAAACAGCAGGGATCCGTCGGGCGCGAGCTTGGTCACGAAGATGTCTTTCCCGCCCGCACTGCTGAGCGGCCCGCTCCCGAAATCCGTGGTTCCGCTCAGCGCGCCGGTGACCAAGAGATCGCCGCGCGAGTCGAACGTGACGTAACCATAGAAGCTCTTCGTCCAGACGACGTTCGCGTCGCGGTCGAGCTTCACGGTGCCGATCCCGGCGCCGGAAATGACGACGTTCGTTGCGGCGTCGACGGCCAAACTCTGCACGTCCTCAGCACCCGGACCACCGAGCGCGACGCCGTACAGGACGTCCCCATTCGGCGCGAGCTTGGCGACGTAGACGTCCGTGCCTCCCTGGGAGACCAGCTTGTTCGCGCCGAGCTGCATCGTTCCAGTCAGTGCGCCCGTGACGTACGCGTTATCTTGCCCATCGGTGGCCACGAGCGAACCGAACGGCTTCGACCAAACTCGAGTGCCGGCAGCGGTAAATTTCAATAGCTCGCCGCCGGAGCGCGCCATGAGCACGTTGCCGTCTCCGTCGCTCGCGACACCGGTAATTTGCAGCGCGTCTCGAAAGCCGTTGAGCCACAATTCCGAGCCATTTTTAGGCGGATTTTGCGGATCGGCCGCGGGCGAGCAACCCGTCGGGGTGAGCTCACTGGCGGGCGTCGTCGCTGCCCGTGCGCCGTCTGAACTCGCGAGATCTCTGCCATCGACTCGCCCACCGCAAGCGACGCACGCGCCGCCTGCAAGCAAGAGCGAGTAAGCGAGTTTGGACACGGCTCACATGATTCAAGACGCATGCCACGCCGATGAGCGGAGATGAGCGATGGCGACGATGTGTGCTGTCGCAGGCTGCAACGCCGCGTCATATCTAGGTCATTCGTTGCTCGCATGCGTCGGCGCGACAGGCGCATTGAATACGAACTGCTAAAACGCCACGGCATGCCCAAAACGTCACGGTTCGCGTTCATCGCGAGTCTCTGTTTTTTCGGGATTTCCTCGCTGGCGTCGCAAGCTGCAGCGCAATCTGCTCCGAGCGGCGCTCATCCACGCATCTGGCTCGATGCAAAAACGCGTAGCGGGATGCAATCGCAAACGAGCGACGCTTCAAGCGGCGTCGCGCGCGGAGCGGCGCGTTGTGCAGCGGCTCGCACGGACCCTGCTAGCTATGCGACGGGCGGCTGGCAGGGCTTCGAATTTCTCACGACGCTGTCGGGCTGCCTCGCCTCGTGGGTTGCGAGCAACGACGCAGACGACCTCGCTACAGCCATAAAATACTGGAATGTGCTGCTCGACGACTATCAGACGGTCGGCGACGCTCAGGGCGGCGACACCGTCGTGACGCACGATACGGGCTACGCCATGCGCACGTTCGCGCCCTACTCCGCGCTCGCGTACGATTGGCTCCACGACGCCCCTGGTGTGACGGAAACGCTACGCGCTCATGCGCGCGAACGCTTCGCTGCCTGGCTCGACTACTACAGCACGAGCGGCTACCTGCGCGATCTGGCCGGCGCGAACTACGAGGCCGGCTACGCTTTTGCAGCAACGCTGATCGCGATCGCCGAGGGCGGCGAAGCGGGCGCCGTCGGCGATGCACATTGGGCCACCGTGCGCGACGTGATCTGGCAGCAGGACATCGCGCCCTCGTTCAACGCGGGCGGCACGCTCGACGGCGGCGACTGGCCGGAGGGTTGGCAGTACGGGGCGCTCAGCGTGCTCGAGCACGCCCTCGGCGCGCGCGCGATGCAAGACAACGGCGTCACGATTCCCGGCGCTGCGGCGTGGGCGAACTCGCTCGCGCTGCGCTTCGCGTACGACCTCACGCCGGTTACGCAGAAGGTCTACACCGCGGGAGACACGGACAACACCGCGCCGAACCGGGACCCCGACAACGGACCCTTGCTCGCGGTGATCGCCGGACCGGCCAGCGATCAAGCCAAAAGCTGGGCGCGCAAGCTCAACTCGGATCTGGGCACCGTCAACGACAATCCACTGTTCGACGCGCTCGCGGCCGCCGTCAGCGGCCCGAGCACCGCGCTGCCCGCGACTTCGGCGACCAACTACTTGGCTCGCGGCACGGGCAATTGGTACGTGCGCGGCGCGTGGACGGCCGAGACGGCCTGGAGCGTCTTCCAGTGCTCGCGGCACTTGGTCCCCGACCACGAGCACAGCGACGCGGGCAACTGGGTGCTCACGCGCGGCGCCGACGATCTGGTCGTCGATCCGTCTCCCTACGGCAGCTTGTCCACGCTCACCAGCAACGCTCCTGCCATAGACAGCGCGTCGCTACCGGCAGGTTACTCGCCGAGCCAGGGGTATTGGGGCCAAACGACGGCGCTCGTGTGGGCGCGGCAATCGGGGTCCGGCGTGGCCGCGGGGCGTTGCGACTACGCCGATCAGTTTCGAAGCGACGACGTCCCGAGCGACGTGTCCCACGCGCTGCGAGATTTCGTGATGGTGCCGCACGACGGCGGAGCCACTGTCGTGCTCGTCGACCGCGCGCAGACCGGCGCGGCGGGCAGCGCCCTGCACCTACGCGTTCGCACGCCGGGAACGCTGGTTTTGTCGGGGAATCGTGCGACGTCCAGCGTCGGCTCGTCATCGCTCGCCATCAGCACCCTCTGGTCGACGAGCGGGACGCCGAACGTGCGCAGCATGCCGCAGGATTCGGAGTGCGCGTCGTCGGACCACACGTGCGACGTGTCTCGCTTGCCGGCCGGCACCGAGTACCGCATCGACGTCGCGGGCCCCGCGGCGCTCGCGATTCACGTGGTGGACGCTCTGCCGAGCAGCGCGTCCGCGTCTCCCGCAACTCAGCTATCCGGCCCGGGCTACCGCGGCGTGCTGGTCGGACAAGGCGCGGCGAGCACCGCCGTGATCAGCAATGACGACGCGAGTGGTCTCGTCACCGGCTCGCTCAACTACAGCGTGCCCGCCGGCAGTGGCGCGCTTCACGTGGTCCTCGACGCGCCGGTGGACTCGAACGGCAAAAGCGACGTGACCGCGACCCTCAGCGGCAGCGACTGCAAGGTTACGGTCACGGCGCACCAAGGTGCCACCGGCGGCTTTGACGGCCGTCCGTTGCTCGTGCGGGCCTCGAGCAGCTGCGCGCTCAGCGACGACGGCACGCAAGCCCCGACTGATCCGACGCCAGCCAGCGGCAGCCAGACAGGCGGCGTGGGCGCGGGCGGCTCGGCTGCAGGCGGTTCCTCCGCGGGCGCCGGCGGGTCGAGCGGGTCGCCCAACGGAGCCGGCAGCGGCGTAGGTACGAACGCATCCGGCGCATCCGGCATGGCTGCCGGCGGCGCCCCCAGTCGAACCAGCGCGAGTCCCTCAACGGGCACGCTGCCCGGTGCTGCCCCCGGTTGCGCTCTACGCGCTCCGTCTCGCAACGACGCACCCATCGGCTGGTTCGCCTTCAGCGCCCTTGGACTATGGCTGCTCGGGCGCCGACTACGCTAGGGCTCGCTGAGCGCGCTCTGTGCCCGCTCGACGACGATCGTGCGGAGCTTGCCGCTGCCTGGGTGCG
>DASYCR010000399.1:0-2311 GCA_036500095.1 Polyangiaceae bacterium | reverse complement strand
GCGTTTCTGAACGACTGCGGCAGGAGCACGTGACGGAGCGCTTGCCCGGTGCTCAAGCCGAGCGAGCGCGCGGCCTCGGTTTGGCCGAACGGCAATGCGAGCAGCGCGCCGCGATGCACTTCCGCCTCGTACGCCGCGTAGTTCAAACCCAAACCCAAAACAGCCGCCAGCATCGGCCCGAGGCGAATGAACGACGAGAGCCCGTAATACAGCACGTACAACTGGAGCAGCACCGGAGTGCCGCGGAACACCTCGACGTAAGCGGTCGCCAGAAAACGCGCGACCGGACCGGCATGTGAACGCACCACGGCCAGCAGGACGCCAAACGACAGCGCGAACGCGAACGCGCATACCGAGATCAGCACGGTGAGCAGCGCGCCCTGAAAAAATAGCGCTATTTGCCCACCAGTGAGCGAGCGCTTGCGAACCGCGCTGGGCGCCGCGGCCGGCGATCCTGCCGCGTTTTCCGCCGCCCGTGCCGCCAGCTCATCTTGCCGAGCGTCCCACAGCTTCCAATGTTCGAGGATGCGGCGAAGCTCGCCGCGCGCGCTGAGCGCGGTCAGCGCGCCGTCCACTCTGTCCGCCAGATCTGCGTCGCTCGGTCGCAGGCCGATCACGTAGCTGCCGCGCGCGAGATCTTGCGGCACGCAGTACAGCTCGGGCGACGAACAGCCATAGCGATCCGCGATCACGTGGTCGAGCAACACACCCTCGACCCGCCCGTGCGCGAGATCCAGGTAGGGCTCTTGTTGCCCTTCGTACAACGCCACCTCCGCGTGGTGCGCAGCGAGCAACTCTTGAGCCACGGTTTGATTCAGCGTGCCAATGCGCCGCCCTGAAAGTTGGTCGAGCGTGTGCAGAGTGGAACCCTTGCGCACAGTCAGGGTCTCGCCATACGCGAAGTAAGGTCGGCTCAAGCGCAGTCGAGAGCGACGCGCTGGCGTGTCTTCCAAGCCGTTTAGAATCACGTCGAAATCCCCGCGCTCCAGGGACGGGATCAGAGTCGACCAATCGTTCTGATGAAATGTGGCGCGCAGGCCAAGCTCTTTGGCCAACGCCTCGGCGATGTCGACTTCGAAGCCGATGATGACGCCGGGCTGCGTCGGGCTCTCGTACACATAGGGCTCACCGCCTTGCAGATCGCCGCCCCAACCGAGCTCACCGCTCGCTTGCACTTGGGCCCAACCGGCGCACGCGGCTTTCGGCCACAACGAAAGCGCGAGGAGCGACAGAGCTACGCAAAAAATGGCCGGCGCGCGCACGCGAACCCGAGCGTACCATGCTAGCCTCCGCGCCGTGCGTGCGCAGATGATCGCTTACCATGCGTCGACCGCGCTGGCGGTCAGGGTGCTCGCCGGCCTCGGCTTGTCGCTGCTCTGCCTCACGGGTTGCCGCACGCCGGCGGTCGGTTTGGGCGAAGGGCCGCGCGAGTACGTCCCGTCCGACTATGAAACCGTACTGAAAGCTTGGACGCGCAGCGAGCAGCTGACGACCGTGAACGCGATGGACAACGTGCTCACCGTGACGTCCACCTACGAATCTTGGGATTTTCGCTGGGCGTACACGGTGCGCTACGCCGAGGATTATCGGCTCACCGTCGACCAACGCCACGCGCTGCTCGAGCGCTCCCTCGCGGAAACGCGCGACGCTCACGAATTTTACGTGGCTTTGTACGCCGAAAAACACAAATGGAATGACCTCACCGCCGCTGAGCCCGCCTGGATCGTCCGCATGATCGACGACGAGGGCACCGAGACCGCTCCGTCGGAAATTCAAACCATCAAAAAGCCCGGCGCGATCGAGCTGACCTATTTCCCGTACACCACGCCGTGGCGCAGCGCGTTCCGCATCACGTTCCCCAAAGTACGCTCCGACGGCAGTCCGACCATCTCGCCCGCGGCGCGTTGGTTCGGGCTACGCTTCGCAGGGGCCCAGGGCAACCAAGAGCTGGTCTGGGAAATTTCCGACCACGCCCAGGAATTCTCGGGCACACCGCACCCCGCGCTCTAGCGAGCGGGAGGCCCTTACGCCATCAACCGGCGAAGATTTCGAGCAATGGAGGCACGCTGAGTAGCAGCTCATGCGCGACGCCGCGGCCCGCGAACAGCACTAACGCGCCGCCTTTGCCGGCACGCGCGGAGTGCGGCGCGGCGCCACCCGACAACACCTGTGCGGCGAACAAGAAGTCCCCCGGTCCGAGCTCACTCTCGACCGTGTCGCCATCGGCGATCTCGATGCGACCCGCTGCCATGATGAACATGCCGCCGACGGGCTTGCCCTTTTCGACCAATTCCTCGGCCGGCAGCAGCCG
>DASYCR010000398.1:0-3924 GCA_036500095.1 Polyangiaceae bacterium | reverse complement strand
GAGGCATGAAAAGCGGGCCGAGCGCGCCCCTCTCGGAGCCCATCTGCTCGTAACACGCGTTACAGGCAATTGGGCTTGGAAGCGGGCCGCCGCGGGTCCGGCGGGTTTTCTATCGAGCAACTCTAGCCAGCGCGGCCGAAAAACGCTGCCCTGGGCCGCTAAAATACTCTGTGCACGCGCGCTGCCGCGGGGCAGCCATCGGCAAAACCCGATCGTCAGTAGAAGGTCACGTCGTCGGCGCTCAGGTTCCAGTTGGTCCCACCTTGCGCGCCGGGCGCGCGCACCGCCAGGATTTGGAGGAACAGGACTTGCGCTTTGCTGAAATCCGCCGGGGAGCCGAAGCCGCGCCGGCTCAGGTTTCCGAACGGCACGTCGCACAGCGTGAAGTTTCCGTTCATCACCGCGCACCACACGCCGTAGTGATCGTTACAAGCGTTGGTGCAGGTGCCAAACTCGTCGCTGGTCGTGGTCGTCACGACGTTGACGCGCACCATATTGTTGGCGGTCTGCGTCGCGGTGGTACTGCCGCGCAGGTACAAGTGAATGCCCGTGTACACGCTGGCGTCGTACACGCAAGGCGCCGTAGCCGTGCCGTTGAAGACCAAACTGAAGCCGCCGCCGTAGTCCGTGGCCCCGTTACCGGTATCGTGAATGGAGCAGCCGCTGCCGCCACTGCCGCGACCGCCGGCTTGAGGCGAGACCAGCGAGGGCTGCGGCGTCGTGCCGTCGTCGAACGCGTACCAAACGCCGGTGCGTGGTGGCGCCAAGCCAAGCGTGCAGGCGCCCTCACTGCCGTCGTAGATGAGCGAATTGGCGCCGACTTGCGGCAAACAACTCGACAAGCCGCCGGCACCGCTACTGCCCGCGTCACCCGCGCTGCCCGCATTGCCGCCGGCCGCGTCCCCAGAGGCGCCCGCCGTGCCGCTCGCGCCGCTGTCCCCGCCGCCCTCGCCACCCCCACCGAAGCCTGCGTTGCCCGCGCCGGCCGCGCTACCGCCGGCCCCGGCGAGCCCGCCGCCCGCGCCCGCGCCCGCGCCCGCGCCGCCTTGCGCGCCGCCTGCGTCGCCTCCGCTCGAGCCACCTTGGCCGTCGCCACCCTGCGAGTTTCCACCTTGCGCGACGAGCCCGCCCGTTCCAGCGCTCGTCGCGCTGAACGGAACACAGCCACCGTGCGGGCATCCACCAAAAAATGCCGAGCCGCTCGGGCTACCGCAAGCAACCAGCACGAGCAGGGCCGGCGACCAGCCAAGCGCTCTCGATCCGAATGCGACGCTCGAGTCTCGATCCCACGATAGGCGCAGACGCATTGCGAATGAAGGTAACACGCCGAGCAACACTCATCCAAGCACGCGCGGCGCACAGCTCACGGGCGACGATTCGGTACATTCGTTTGTGTGCACTGAATGGCTCGCACTCGCACCCACACGCGCGCCTGCTGTGTGAATTCCTTACGATGGTCGAGCAAATTTACAATGTGTCGAGCGCCCGCGAGCAGCCTCGGAGGTTTGCGCATTCATGGCGAGCGCGCTCGATGTGCGAGTCGATAGTGTCGCGAGTCCGAGATTTTTTTCAAAAATCGATGATCGGAAAATGATCGGGATACTCGGGGGGACGCCGGCGCCTCAGATCGCGATTCGCAGCGCGATGCCGAGATCGACGATGGCCGGCGCGCGACTGAAGGCCACGCCGCCCAGATCGAGGTGCTTCACGCCGAAGCGGAATTCGCCTTCGTCCGTGCCATAGCGACCGGAGACAAACGCCTCGAAGCGCATGTGCGTGAGCGCGATCAACGAGTAGTCGAGGCGCGTGATGAAAGAGCGATCGGAGAGGTTGCCGAGCGTGGACAACGTGAACGTGTGGTTGTCGAGCGAGTACGGCGCGGGGAACGTGACGTATAGCGCGGCGTAGTGACGTCCGAGGTAGAAGAACGTCGCCGGGTCACTGAGCGGGGTGCTGTGCGGCAGCACCAAGCCGGGATACGCGGCGGGGCTCGCGTAGCCGAGGCCGTTGTAGAAATACTCCGCGCCGACTGTGAAGGTGTCGTTGTCGTTGTACTTGTGGGAGATGCTCGCGCCGCCCACGACCTGCGGCCGATAGCCGCTCGCCCGAAACTCCGGGTAGTAGCTGTCGACGACCTGGGCGAGCCGCGCTTGCGCGACCTGATCCGGCGTCTCGTAACTCGCCGCCGCGGGAGCCGGCGGCACGACCGCGTTCGCGTCGAAGTTGACGCGGTCGATCTCCGCCGCCGAGCGCAGACCGAGCTCGCCGTAGAAGTCGATGTCGCCGATACCGGTCGACAAATCGGCGGCAAATTTCGGCTTTTGGTCGCGTTGCGCGACCGCGCCGAGCCCGAGCTCCGCCGGCCCGAGCACGAGCTCGGCGCGCGCCGCGCCGGCGACCGAGCCGAGCGTGGGCGTGGCGTTGGCGCTCTCAGTGAGCGCGTACAGATAGAAGTTCCACGCCTTGGATTCGATCGGGACGTGCAACTTGAGCATCGTGGTGCCCGCGCGCGCGTCAAATACGTCGAGCGGATTTCGGCGGCGCAGATGCAAGTAATCGGTCGGCGCCCAGAAATGCCCGGTTCCCCAGCGCACGTGTTGCTTGCCCGCGGTGACGAACACCGTGTGCCCCACATCGAAGCGTAGCCATAGCTGGTCGAGCGTGACGTTCGGACCCCGCGTCGCCGGCGTGAACAGCGACGAGAGCGACTGGCTGCCCGCGCTGCCGCCGGTGGGCTGCACGGCACCGATCGAATTCACGTCGCCCGCGCTCGCCGGTAGCGTCGGATCGTAGGTCATGCGGCCAAGCACGAAGCCTCGCACGCGATCGTTCGGACGCGCGTCGAGGTACACATCCAAGAGCGACGGCGAGCTGAAGGCCCAGTTGCCCGGTACTTGCCCCTGGGCGCCCGTGGTTTGAGCCCGCAAATACAGCTGCCCGCCGATCTTGAGCGGATCGTCGGGGGCCGCCTCCTCGCTGAACATCGGCGTTTCGGCGCTGCCGAGGATGGCGTTGTCTCGGCTCGGCGCTGCTTGGGCCGCCGCGTTCGCCGCGGTGGCGGCAGGCGGCGCGGCTGTGGCAGCGGCGGGCGGTACTGCTGGCGTGGCCGGCGCGGAGCCGTCTCCCGCGGGCGCGGGATTGGCGGGCGCGGGCGCGCTCGGTTGCGCTGGCGTCGGTTGTGCCGGAGCGGGCGCTGCGCCGCCGAACATCTCGTCTTCGCTCGGACGAGTTTGCGCGGACGCGCTGACCGTCCAAAGCACCGCGATCGCAGAGGCGACCGCGTTGAGCCCGAGCTTCATCGAGATTTGCTCTCGAGCCAGGCTTTGGTGAAGAGGTTCGCCTCGAGCGGTTTGAGATCGACGGTCTTGATCAGGATCAGCGTCGAATTCTGCTTCTCGACTTCGTCGTAGAAGCGGATTTCTTGCGGGTACCAAATGTCGCCCTTGCGCGACTCGCTGTAGATCTTCTGCCACTTTGGATAATAGGACGTGCGCAAGAGCTTGCCGGACAGCGCGAATTCCTGGCGTTTCAGCACGTTTTTCGTGTCTTTATCGACCCACAATTTGATGACCGGAAACGCCAGGTCGAGCCCCGGCTTGCCCTTGAGCGTCATCACTTGCGCGTTGTACACGCCGAGCTTTTCTTCCCCGCTGTCTTCGGGGTCGTACTCCTCGGCGAGTCGCGACTCGTCGAAGTCCGAGCGGCGCGAGTTCGTCCCGCCGATGCGCTCGCGCTCGGTGCGGCGCTCCCACTTGCCGACCGCCGGATCGTAAAACCACAGGTTTTGATCGATGCGCAGGTAGCCCTGACCCTGAGAGGCCTTCGGCTTGGTGAACAGGATCATGAATTTTTGATCCGAGCTCCGTCGAAAAACCAAAGCCTCGTAGACGACCGCGACCTTGTCTTTCTCTTTTTGCTCCATGT
>DASYCR010000397.1:0-5582 GCA_036500095.1 Polyangiaceae bacterium | reverse complement strand
GAAATTCAGGCGCTGGTGGACGACATGGCCGAGACCATGTACGCCGCGCCGGGCTGCGGCTTGGCCGCCAATCAGATCGGGGAGGGCGTCCGCGTGTTCGTGGTCGATTGCGCCTCCGAGGACGAGCCGAGCGACCTGCGCGTCTTCATCAATCCCGAGATCTTCGAAATGGACGGCAGCCAAGTGTGGGACGAGGGCTGCCTATCCTTTCCGGGCGTCAGCGAAGAAATCAAGCGCGCCGAGCACATCAAGGTGCGCGCGTTAGGCCGCGACGGAAAGCCCTTCGAACTCGAAGCCACGGGCCTCTTGGCCGTCGCCATTCAACACGAGACCGACCACCTGAACGGCGTGCTCATGATCGACAAGCTGAGCGCCCTCAAGAAAAAGATGATGGGCAAAAAGCTCGCCAAGGCGAGGCAGGAAGAAGCGCGTTCCTAGCGAGCTTCTTTGCACGGATAAATCTCGGGCCCTCACGTCTGAACCTCAACCAGCAGCCCTTCTGGGGTGCGGGTGAATTGAGCATCCGTCACATTCTAAACCTCAACCAGCAGCCTCCTGGGGTGCCGGGGCGAACGCCCCGCTCGTCGACTCACTCAGTCTTGGAAGAAAAGATCACGATCCGCCACAGAGACCGAAGCTTCTACAAATCCGGCGGAACCGGCGCATGCTTTCCCGCAGGTTGGAGAAGACGCGGAGCGTTCCCGTCGGAACTCCGCAAAAACAAAAACCCAAAGCTAGAATGCCTGCCTGCGGCAGGCATTCTAGCGCGACGGCGGCCGGCTGAAGACCGACGTGTCCGGCGCGATGCCGCGTGCGCGCAGGCTTTCCACCAGCTGCGGCACGCTGCCGCTTGGGTTGAAAGTGCCCTCGATTGAACCGCCGGCGGCGCGACGATCGGCCACGAACGTGAATACGTCTTGCATTTGTATTTCCTCACCGTTCACGCCGGTGAGTTCGGCTATGCGGAGGACGCGCACTCGGTCGTCGCGTAGCCGCGCGACCTCGACCACCAGCTCGAACGCGTTCGCCACGAGTTCGCGAGCGGCCGGCACGCTCATGCCCGAGCGGACCGCACTGATCACGCCCGGCAGCCGCGCGAGGGCCCGCTTCAGACTCGGCGCGACGCGCAAGGCGACGACGCCGTCGCCGCCGTCTGCGACGGCCTCGACGACGCGCGCGCACAGCTCGCCGCGCTCGAGATCGGCCACGATCCGCGCGCCGGGCAGGCCGCTGGCGACAGACCAAGCCTGCTCCAGCTCCTTCGGAGTCGACGCGCGCAGACTCACGTCAAAGCCTGCGAGCACGCGCTCGCCCAAAAAGACCGAGCTGCCGTCACTGACGGCCTGAGCGCAGGCCGAGAGCAGCGCGTCCACGCTGCCGTCGCGCGGGCCCACGATCAGCAGGTTGACCCGGGCTTGCAGGCACTGCTGCAGAAAGGTGGACATCGCGCGCGAAATGGCGCCGCTACGCACCAGCTCCTCGAGCGTGCTCTGTTCACGGACGGCCTTGCGAATGGACACGCACGCGCCGCTTTGCGCCTGCGCGCCGAGCAAGGCTGACAATTGGGCACCGTCGCCGAGGCGGCGCTCCAGCACCTGTTCAGCAGCCGCAATCGGCGCGCCGGATTCGGCGCACAGGCGCGCGACCGCCCAGCGCAGCGTGAGATCCGAGGAGAAGCCGGGCTCGAACGCCAGCACCCGTCCACCGCGTGTCGCCACCACGCGATCGAAGCGACTGACACCGATGGCGCTGACGCCCGGATCCGCGAGCAGCTCGCTGAGCGGGCCATGTTCGACGAGCTCCGCGCGGGCAAGCTCAAGCGCGCGATCGGCCGGCACGCTCTGCGGAATCTCGTGGCCGGTCCCGAGCTCGGACCAGGCCTGATGCAAGAATTCGTCGATGCGCTCGCCGAGCGAAGGCGGCACCGGCTCCATCAGATCGATGTGGCTCAAGCGTGCCGCCACTCGTTCTACCAAGCTGCGCACGATGTCTCGCAGCGAGCCCGCTTCCAGATCCGGCCGGTCGTCGCGCGCGACGCGCAGCGAAGGTGCGCTGTGCGTGCCGGTCACCTCCACGGGAGGGTCGAAGCGCGGTGGCGTATCCGCCGAGCTCGGGCTCGACGACGAGGGCGATGATTTCAACGGCAGCGAGCCGCGAAAACGCTCGTCGCTGTCCGGCTCGTGCGGACGCGCCGAGAGCCCCGAGTTCGAGGAGTCGCTGACGGTCGTCAGCGGCGCGCGCGCGGGCTCGGGGTGCTCCGCGCTGCCGCCATCGGACGCGGGCGCGCTAGTCATCTCGATGCGCAGTACGAAGTCGCCAATGTAGATGCGGTCGCCCTCGCGCACGATCGTGGCTTGCGTGATCTTGCGTCGATTGACGTACGTGCCGTTGGTGCTGTTGAGATCGGTGACGATGAAGCGCCCGTCTCGATAGAGCAGGCGCGCGTGCCGCTTGGACACGTTGCCCTTGGGCAGCATGAGCTCGTTGCCCTGCACACGCCCGACGGTGAGCTCGTCGGACTGAAACGTCTCACGGCGCTCGGTGCCGCCTTTTTCATGCACGATCACCGAGAACAGAGGTGCTTTGGCGGTCGATGTCGGGGCGATCACGGGGCTCGGCCTCAAGGCGCGGGCGCGCTCGGCCCACCGTATCACGCGCTCGCCCCGCCGGGGCCTCGTTCGGGGGCCTCGAACTACGGCGCGTGCACTTCCGTAAGCGGCGACGCGGCGCGCTAACGGTAAACGGTAGACATGAACGCTAGGGCGTATTTTGGGCGCGCACGTCGCGCGTCACCAGGCTCAAGAGCTCGCCGGCGAGGGCGAGCACGTCGCGCTCGGAGAAACCACTGGCGCGAAACTCGCGGTAGATGTTCTTTGCCAGAATTTCCACGGCGCGCGGATCGGCTTTGGCATTGGGAGCGGGGGCTATTGCGGAGGCTGTGGGGGACGATTGCGCCATTTCTTGATTTCCGTTCGCCGCGACGTCAGGGCTCTGACACGGGCGACGCGCCGCCCTCTATCCAAGAATGATGCCGAACTTGCGGTGCCTCGTCAGCTGCACATTTCTCGGTGTTTTTGCCGATATGCAAAGCTTGCCGCGAACAATCATTCGCGGACGGGCGCGAAATCGACCCGTGTTAGGCGCATAGGATTACGCGGGCGACGGGCAGAAAACCAAAGTGGTTCAACAACTTGCGTGCGGGTAGCTCTCGACCACGCGCTTCTCGGGTCGCTCGACGCTCGAGCACAGACTGGTCACGAGCTCCCGGCCTTCCGCGCCAAAATAGAGCGCATCGCCGACTTCGGGCAGGGTCGCTAGTGGCAAGAGCATGCCGCTCACTTGATAGCGAACCGCGCAGGAGATCTCGCGATTGACGGCCAAGTGAGAGCTAAAAAAACGGCCCGTTTTGCGGTCGCGCACCGCGACACAGGTGCGTCCGCGGAAGTGATACTCGGTGTTGCGCGTCACGTAGACGCGATGCTGGCGGCGTTCGCGCTGGGGGGCCTGGCTGAGACTGGTCATGGCGGATGAAACCCTCGGCTTTCTGCGATTTGCCCTAGGATTTTCCAGCTCATCAGCCGCTGCGGCCAAATTTTCGCGACCGGGCCCCCAGCAGGCGCCGCTGATTTTCGACGAATTTTCCCTTCCCCTGGGTCGGCGGCATACGATCCGCGTGTGACTCGACCCGCCCCCGACCGCACTGTGCGTAGCCCGAGCGAGCCGCGCTCCCGCTCGAGGAGCGTGTAGTGGCTCGTCGCGTCAAAGGGCCCGGAGTGGTCAAAGCGAGCGCGTTCGAGCTCGGCGCGACGCGACGCGTAGAGCTTTGGCAGAGCGCGGACTACCGACTGCGCGAACTGTTCGAGGGCGCGGACGTGATGAGCGAAGGTGCCACGCGCGTCGAATCGGAAGGCGCCGTGTACTACGGCTCGACCAGCGTGCTCTTGCCATCGACGCAGCACGGCGGTCAGATTCCGAAAGAGCGCGCCTACCAGATCGCGCGTCTGGTGGCGAGCGATCCACACGCGCGTGTACGCGCCATTCGCATCGCCTGCCTCGAGGCACAGATCCGCTGCAAGGCTCCGCTCGGTCGAGTGCGCGCGGAGCTCTTCGTGCGCATCGAGTCGCGCGGCATACGCGTCGACGTCGACGTCGAAGCTCGCGTGTTCGATGAACGACGCGACACCGGCAGCGCGCCCACGACGTCCAAGGTACACGCGCGCCGCGCGACGCGCCCGCCATGAGCGCCACGCGTCCGGCAACTCCCGATGCCAGGTCAATAGCGATTTTCGGTGCGGCCGTTCGGGAGCACAGGATCCGACGTCCGGCAAGAGCGACCGAGCTCAGGCGAGAGCCGCGTGCATTTCGCGGCGCATGCGCGCGATCGTCGCTGCCCCTTGACACCAAGCGCCACGCGTCAGAATTGATCACTTGCGCCGCACAAACTCAGCGGAGCTCACGAGCGAGATGACTCGCAAGAAGCAACGCGACGAAAAGATCATTCACGTGGTGTTCGGCCCTGGTGGGGGCCGAGTACAACGGAAGGACGCGCGCACGGCAGTTGCACTCGCGGAGCAATCCGTCACGGGCCGCGAGCCGCTCACGGATCTGTTCAGCAGCGGCGAAATCTCGCGCCTGCTCGGGATCACTCAGGCTCGCCTGCGCACACTCGACCGCGCCGGGGTCGTCTCGCCTACCGGCCGCCGCCGTGGGCGTCGCGCATACTCCTTTTCAGATCTGATCGCGCTGCGCACGGCGCAGACGTTGCTCGATCGGCGCGTCCGGCTGCGCGACGTGACGCGCGCCGTCGGCGCGCTCAAGCGTTCGCTGCCCAAAGTGACGCGGCCGCTGCAAGAGCTGCGCATCGTGTCGGATGGACAGCACGTGGTCGTGCACACGGCGGACGGCGCCTTCGAACCGCTGACGGGGCAAATGGTGCTCGACTTCGAGGTCAAGGCGCTGCGCGACGACGTCGTGCGCGTGCTGCGCCCTTCGGCCGGCCGCGAACGCGCGCGCACCGCGTACGAGCTCTACCTGCGCGCGAGCCAACTCGATGAAGACCCGCTCACCATGGATGAAGCGGAAATGCTCTACCGCGAGGCCGTCAACCTCGACCCCTGGCTCAGCATCGCCTACACGAACCTCGGCAACATCCGCTTCCGTCGCCACGACGCGGAAGGCGCCGAGGCTCTGTACAAGAAGGCGCTCGAGATCGACGGACACCAACCCGAGGCGCAGTACAACCTCGGCTACGTGATGCTCGAGCGCGGCCAACCCGAGCACAGCATTCCGCTCTTCCACGGAGCGATCGAAGCCGACCCGAAATTTTCAGACGCCTACTTCAACCTCGCCATGGCCTACGAGCAGATCGGCGAGACCAGCAAAGCGCGCCCTTTCTGGAAGAGCTACATCGCGCTCGAACCCGCGGGCACTTGGACGGAGATTGCCAAGAGACATTTGTAGCCGCCACTCGAGAGAAGAGAAGAGACTAAGGGGCCGCGAATCTTCAACTCGAGCGAGTCATGCTCGATCGATTCACACGCATGTCTCTGAAGTTTGTATTTTTTCCGGTTTGAGGCGTCGCG